>JBLHLE010001029.1:0-3450 GCA_047620805.1 Pirellulaceae bacterium | reverse complement strand
GACAGTTGCTGAAACTGTCGGGAATGATGAACTTCCCGAACAAGTGAAGTTAGCAGAGATGCAGATCGTCGAGCAGTCCAAACGGATCGAATACTACCTAACGGATTACTCGGTTGAGCTGCTGGCGATGAAGATGGGCAACGAGCAGTTTGTCATTCCCCCGTATCAACGTGATGACACGTGGGAGCCCGACAGGAAGTCCCGATTCATCGAGTCGCTGCTGATGGGCCTTCCGATTCCGTTCCTGTTCTTTTGGGAAAAGAGTGACGGAAAACTGGAAGTCGTCGACGGATCGCAGCGTTTGCGAACGATATCGCAATTCCTCAATAGCGAACTGGTGATAGGTGAACTGACGCAACTCACCGAGTTGGCAGGGCTGAGGTTTCGAGATTTGCCAGAGTCTCGCCAGCTGAAGATCAAAAACCGCAGCATTCGCGGGATCATCTTAAACGAGCATGCAGATGAACAGGCACGGTTCGATATCTTCGAACGCATCAACACGGGCAGCAAGATAGCAAACAAAGCTGAAGTCCGGCGGGGCGCCTTGGCGGGACCGTTTTTGGACTTGGTAATCAAACTCGCGAAAGACGAACTGTTTATCAAGCTCGCCCCTGTCCCCAAGAAGGGGGTGAGCCTTCGCAAACGCGAAGAAATGGTGACTCGATTTTTCGCGTACGCAGATTTGTATTTGAGCGACTTCAAAGACTATCACGATCGCCCAGCAGAGTATCTTTTTGACTATGCGAAAGCTAAGAACAAAGATCTTGAGGACACAAAACGAGCCAAAGACTTCGAGAAACGATTCCATGAAACTATGAAGTTCATCGAAAAAACATTCCCTTACGGTTTTCGCAAATCTGCCGCCGCTACCGAGACTTACTACACACGTTTTGAATCACTCGCAGTCGGTAGTCGATTGGCACTTGATCAAGATCCCGGCCTGAAGAAAAATCCGCCGGATGTTGGCAGTTGGATCTCTGGCAATCAATTCAAGGAGTACAGCAAGTCCGGTAGTTCCAACGTAAGACGTCGCATGAAGGACCGTCTTGAGTATGTCCGTGACAGGCTCTTGGAGGGGTGACATGGATACTACTCAGTTCGAAGACCGAGTTGCTGAAATTGAAAACTATATCAGCCTGCTACGGGCCGTGGAGTTGGAAGCGCAGTCTGGGCCGCCGGAGATCGGTAGCTCGGCAATAACCACTTGCCAACAGCGGATGCTGTATTCGTCGGTATATTTGCATCTCTACAACCTCGTTGAAGCGACAGCAACATGGTGCACATCCGCAGTTGCGGACGCGACGGCGGACGGAGGCTTGTGGAATGTTGGCCAGCTTGATTCAACCGTTCGACGGGAATGGGTTCGTACAAACCTGCGTACGCATACCCACCTGAATCCAACCAATCGGCTCAATTGCGCGTTCGATGTCTTCGAAGGTATTCTTAATGGCGATCCGATTGGAAAATGGGGCATTGAACAAGGAGGTGGAGGAAACTGGGACGATGGTGCAATCGAGAGCGTTAGCGAGCGAGTTGGGTGTGTCTTGAAAATCACGGCGGCAATCAAGAGTGCCGCTAAACGTCCGTTTCGAAATGACAAGAACGCCCTTCAGTACGTGAAGGACCTTCGAAACAAACTGGCCCATGGATCGATTTCATTTGAGCAGTCTGGTGAAAACGTCACCGTTCAGGATTTAATTGATTTAAAAAACCGAACGGTTGACTATCTCCGAGAAGTCGTTCAGTCATTTAAAAGCTACATCGACGGATTCATGTATTTGGATTCAACGGTCCGCCCGCTACCGGGAGGCTCGGCATGATTTCTTGCGTCGATTTGTTTTGCGGTGTCGGTGGTCTTACGCATGGGCTAGAGAAAGCGGGCATCAACGTGGTTGCCGGCTTTGATACTGATTTGCTATGCCGTTTCGCATTTGAATCCAACAACACTGCCGAGTTCGTCCCTCAAGATGTTGCGGCGTTGTGCGGCAACGACATTCGCAAGTTGTGGGGCAAAGATGCGACGACGTTGCTGGCTGGCTGTGCTCCGTGTCAGCCATTCTCAACCTACAGCCGAGCGAGTCGCAAATCGAAACCGGACGAAAAATGGGAGTTGGTGCGTCACTTCTCTCGGTTGGTTGAAGAAGCGAAGCCTGATTTAGTGACGATGGAAAATGTTTCTCAGATCATGCGGCATGATGTCTTCGAGGAACTTATGAAATCGTTGGCCGGGTATTCGGTCTGGCATTCGGTGGTTGAATGCAGTGCGTATGGAGTGCCGCAAACGCGAAAGCGGCTCGTTTTGATGGCTTCCAAGCTTGGGTCCATAGAACTGTGGCAACCGAAACGCAGTCTGCGGAAAGCTACGGTTGCAGCTGCGATATCGAAGCTGCCGGCGTTGGCCGCAGGCGAACAGGATCACAAGGATCCAATGCACCACGCATGTAACCTGTCCCCCATCAATCTGAAACGAATTCGCGCATCTCAACCGGGAGGAACTTGGCGCGATTGGCCAGTTTCGCTCCGGGCACAATGCCACCAAGCGGAAGCTGGTGAAACGTTTCCGAGCGTTTACGGAAGGATGGAGTGGGACAAACCTGCGCCAACGATGACTACTCAGTGTTTCGGTTACGGCAACGGGCGGTTTGGTCACCCGGCTCAGGATCGCGCGATCACGCTACGCGAAGCGGCCATGTTGCAGACGTTTCCACGTCGATACAAGTTTCTGCCCGCAAAGGAAAAGGTCGTTTTTCACACGATGGGTAGATTGATTGGCAACGCTGTCCCCGTCCGACTTGGATATGCGATTGGACAGTCATTCGTAAAGCACGTTAACTCAATACCCTGAAAGCCATAATCGCAATTTGGGTCCGGCCCTTAGCGAAGGAACGGACGGTCAACCGATGCTCCGAGCCATCACCATGAGGCAGCCTCAAATGTTGCCGTCGTCTTGGGATTCAGTCTTTCCATCGCGCCGAGGACCGGTTTCTCGCTGATGAAGGAAAGGCTTACGCTGAAATTATTATCAGCGAAGCTCCGGCGCGTTCGACGCGGTTGGCGGCGGCTGAGCTGCAAACCTGCGTTGCGAAGATCTCCGGCTCGCGGCTTCCAAAGCTTGAAGTTGCGCGTCATTCAAGGAGATTTTGAAGCGGCGGTCGGTTCTTAACAGCGTTGGAAGCCAACCGGTCGCGGTCGCGGTCAGTTGTCGAGATCGGTGATGGGCAGCAGATAAAGATCGTGGCTGCCGTTTCGTTCGCACACCATCACCAGGTGCTGGCCGTCGGGATGCCACTCAGGGTAGTCGTCGCGTTCTTCGTGCCGGGTGACTCGCTGCTGTTCGGAGCCGTCCGACTTCATTACGTAAACCTCGTGGTTGCCGTCGCGGGTGCTGACGAAGGCGATGTGTTTTCCGTCGGGCGAAAACTTTGGTCGCACGTCCTGGAAGCGGTTCTC
>JBLHLE010001028.1:0-3452 GCA_047620805.1 Pirellulaceae bacterium | reverse complement strand
CTTCCTCCATGACTTCGAGATCTGTCATCGGTTCTCCACTCTCTTCGTGCCGAGCGTTGAGCAGAATCGTCAACAAGTCTTCGTATTCTCGTCCTCCTCGACGGCTCGCAACCATGCCCCGCAAGACCGCGTGAAATCCCTTCAATGCCGACTTGAGTCGTATGTTTGTTGGCGAGGGGAACCAAAGATTTGAAACGATCGGCAATGGCGGTTTAGCACTGTAGTGATTTATGACATGCGTCCATTGGCTGATTTTGCGACTTTCCTCATCAAAACCATCGTGGAATAACGCTCGGCCCGCAATCTCGAGCGTTAGCTCGTTCATATCCTCGGCGACGTCGAAAACTTGCCCAAGCCGCCGACGAGCATCCCCACGGTTGCACAGCTGGTTAGCGCTATCCAACATGATGTCGAAAAATCTCTTGACCGCTACGGGACTAAAGATAGGATGCATCAGCTTCCGCTGCCGAAGCCACTTCTCTCCTTCGGAAACGACGAGGCCATCGCCGAAAACATTTCGAAATCGATTGTAGATGACGCTATTCTTATCGAACGACTTGTGCGTTTCCTTCAAGACTTGTTTAACTAACGCTGGATGGTTCAGCAGGTAGAAATTAAACAGCCCGCGATAGTGCACGAAGTCGCCGTAGTCTTTCACCAGGCGGCCGAAAAAGTTCGCTGGATTCCGAGCGACCATCCATTGCCTATAGCACCACGGAGGCCGAGCCAACTCGCCCGTAAATTCGTAGGGATCAACTTGCTCGTCGTCAGTAGCCATCTCTATTCGATCGCTGCTCGAATGGTATCGAAGTCTGTTTTAAGTGCCGCTCCAAATAGACTGACGTCCGCGGCGTGCACGACTAAATTGCCTTTGAAGCGTTTGATCCAATCTATCTCGCGTTCGATGTCACCCCAAAAGTGGATTCCAACACCAACGCGGTGTCTTCGACCAATCGAAAATATCTTCTCCACCGCCTCGTCAAAACGCGGGTCATCGTATTGCTCCGGAATCCCCAGGCTACAAGAAAGATCGTGCGGTCCGATCAACAGAGCGTCGATGTCGCTGGCCTCGAGTATTGCATCGAGATTATCAATCGCGGGAGTGCTTTCGATGTTCGCGATAAAGATGGTGTCGGCGTTCTTACTCTTCAGATATTCGGCAAGTTCCGGTTCCAGTGAATTCGGATCGTCGAGAGCTTGCTGTGCCCGCTTTCCCTTGAGTGGTCGATACCGTGCGACCGCGGTTAACTCCCGGGCTTGTTCGACGGTTTCTAAATAGGGAGCGATAAACCCGCTCGCCCCGCCGTCCAACACCATCGCAGCCAGCGTTGCCTCGGCCGCGGGAATACGGACCACGGGCGGCACATCGGCGGCCCTGAAAGCGTGACACATCCACGCCAGCGTCTCGCGATTGAGCGGAGTATGTTCTGAATCGATGAAGGCGAAACTGGCCCCCGCTTGCTGAAAAACGCCGGGCCACATTGGACTCGCCGCTACCACCGCAGACGAATAGACCCGCTGACCCGCACGCAAAGCAGCCCGTATCTCGCGTCCCTGCATAACAATCATCTCACACAAAACCGTAGCGAAAAGTGGCACTGAATTGACTGCGTATTGTACACTACGTGACAGGAGACATGTCGCGATCGGCGCGTTGTCACCCCCTTACCGACATCACATATCACGATTAAGTCCACGTCAACCAACCTCAGAGGATGCCATGTTTAGTCGTCGTCAGTTTCTCGCAACCCAAGCGTTAGCAGCTTCCTCATTAGCACTTTCGCAATCGCTTACTCGAGCCGAGGCGTCATTTGCCGATCCCGCTCCGACAACAAACATAGGCTTGGGGCTAGTCACCTACATGTGGGGACACGATTGGGACTTGCCCACGCTCATTAAAAACTGCGAAGACTCCAATTTTCGAGGGGTCGAACTTCGAACAACTCACAAGCACGGAGTGGAATGCGAACTGTCCACAACTCAACGCGAAAGTGTAAAAAAACGGTTCGCCGACTCAAATGTTGTCCTCGTTGGCATTGGCAGTAACGAACGATTCGACGATCCCGATCCGAGCGTCGTGAAGAAGGCCATCGCAGCCACCAAAGAATTCATCCGCTTGTCGCACGACACGGGCAGCAGCGGAGTTAAGGTAAAGCCCGACTCGTTTCACCCCAACGTGCCGCGAGAAAAGACGATTGAGCAGATTGGTAAATCGCTAAACATCGTTGGAAAGTACGCCGCCGACTTCGGCCAACAAATCCGGCTGGAAATTCACGGAAAGTGCGGCGAGTTGCCAACGATCAAAGCCATCATGGATGTCGCCGACAATAAGAATGTTGCGGTCTGCTGGAATTCTAACGCTCAGGACTTGCAAGGCGCGGGACTGGAAAAGAACTTCGACATGGTAGCGAAACGATTTGGCGCCACCGTCCATGTCCGCACGCTGGACGACCCCGCTTATCCCTACGACAAGTTTTTTCAACTGCTAGATCGGATCGAGTACGAAGGCTGGATCTTGCTCGAAGATGGACGCATTCCCAAAGATCGCGTCGCGAAGATGAAAGAGAACAGCCTCCTATTCGACAAACTTCTAGCGTCTAGCTCGAAGTCGTAAAACAACATAATTTACTGCCCTTCTAAATGATCCCCGGGGAGACTGACAATTTTCAATGACGTGGGTGTTGGAGTAGGACTCTCAACATTGCTCTTCAAAGCCCCCACCCGCGGCCCAATTCCGGAGGAATCGTCCGCGACCTCCCCTTTTCAGTTCACTTTGGGGGAGCCGATAAATCGCCAGCCCCAAAGCGAACTGAGTGGGGTGGTAACTGAGTGGGGTGGTAACTGAGTGGGGAGGTAACTTACTCATGAAGCCCTGCTGGAAAGTCGCAAGTTCTACTCAGATCCGAAAAACCCAACAACGGTTCCCGCTATGAAAACACTATTATCTCACGGACTCGTCTCGTTGCTAATGCTGCTAAGTTCAGTCACTAGTTTCGCTGAACCAAGCCAGATCCGCATCTCGACGTTTTCGGCAGACATCACTCCACCACTAGGACATCCGTTGCTGGCCGGTTTGCGACCGGCGGCCAAATCAATCAAGACGCAATTATTTGCCAAAGGCGTTGTGATTCACGGCAATCAAAAGCCGATTGTAATCGCTGCCTTGGACTGGTGTGAGCTTCGCAACGATGCGTACGACTATTGGCGTAGTGCGATAGCGAAGGCCGTTGGCACGACTCGCGAACGCGTCGTCCTGTCGTGCGTTCATCAACACGACACACCGTATGCGGATCTTACCGCCCAAGACCTGCTCGACAAAAACGGACTCAAAGACGCCATGTTTAACCGCGATTTTTTCCACACCGCTGCGGCCAATGTCGCTCGAGCAGCACGCGATTCATTGGAAAAACAAACCACTGCCAGCCATGTCAGCAGCGTGCAAACGAAAGTCG
>JBLHLE010001027.1:0-3453 GCA_047620805.1 Pirellulaceae bacterium | reverse complement strand
AGCGGGATGGGTGGAAAACTTCATGGCAATCTTAGCGGTGGGGAAAAAGGAAGGTCGCTCGCGGACGGAGGTATTCGGCGCGTGAGGGTGGAAGCATGTGGAGTGAGTCACTGTGGAGTGAGTCACTGTGGACAGTATTGAGGATTTCATTGTAGTTCTTTCTTCAAGCGATTGCCACGATTTGTGGACAGCTTCGTGGTGAATTGCTGCGGTTGGCGGGAATAAAGAGTGATGAATGAGGAATGAAGAGTGATGCGTGATAAGGTGAAAACGAGGATCTGTTCACGTGTTTGCGCAGTTCTTGAGGGCGAAATGCCGTTTCGATTACATTCGTTTTTTTGGAACAGCAAATGAGTTATCATGCTGTCGTTGAACTAATAACATTTCCATCAAAGGAGTGTCGATATGAGTCGTAACGAGATCGCTCGGAGTCGCCGTCAGTTCCTAGGGCAAACTGCTGTGGGAGGGGTTGCGCTTCCGCTGTTAATGACAAGTCGTTCGATTGCGGGGGCAGCAGAACGATTGAATATCGCAGCTGTCGGTGTCGGTGGCAAAGGGCGCAGTGATATCGCCAGCACATCCAAAGGGCACAACGTCGTCGCGATTTGCGATGTGGACAAGCAAACGCTCACTCAATCCGCCAAGGAATACAGCGGCGCGAAACAGTACACGGACTGGCGAAAGATGCTCGAGCAGAAGGACATCGACGCGGTAACGGTGTCCACTCCCGATCATATGCACGCGCCGATCGCGATTACCGCTATGGAAATGGGCAAGCACGTGTACGTGCAAAAGCCGCTCGCCCATACACTATTCGAAGCTCGCCAAATGCGACTCGTCGCCAAACAGCATAATGTAGTGACTCAGATGGGAAACCAAGGGCACAGTGGCAGCGGTTACAAGACGGTAGTCCGGCTGATTCAAGAGGGGGTCATTGGCAAAGTAAAGGAAGCTCACGCGTGGTCGAATCGTCCGATCTGGCCGCAAGGAATTCGCCGTTCCGAGAAATCCGATCCGGTTCCGGATTGGCTGGAGTGGGAGCTTTGGTTGGGCGTCGCTCCGAATCGCCCCTATGTCGGTCCCGCTGAAGGCGCGAAGAAACCTCGCGGCGCTTACCACCCGTTCAACTGGCGCGGCTGGCTCGATTTCGGCGTTGGTGCGCTCGGCGATATGGGCTGCCATATTATCGATCCAGTCGTCTGGAGCTGCGGTCTCGGAGCTCCCACGAAAGTGTGGTCCGAAGGCCCCATTCCCAACGGCGAGACCTTCCCCGCTTGGGGCATTATTCAATACGAGTTTCCAGGAACGAAATTCACTTCGGGCGACAACTTTCGCATGACGTGGTACGACGGTGGAAAGAAACCGGATCAGAAACTAGCGCAACTCGACAAGGGAGAGAAATTGCCCGACAACGGCTCGCTCTATGTCGGCGAAAACGGTGTGATTCTCTGCCCGCACGGTAAAAATCCCACCTTGCATCCAAACTCCAAGTTCGACCAGAAGATTGAACTCGAGGCGCACGACGACCACTATCAACAGTGGACCAATGCTTGCTTAGGAAACGGAAAGACAACTTCGAATTTCGACTACGCCGGCCCGCTTACCGAAACAGTATTGCTCGGTACCGTCGCCATTCGATTTCCCGAAAAGAGATTAGAGTGGGATTCGAAGAGCATGAAGTTTACCAACGAGGAGCAGGCGAACCACTACCTACACCATCAATATCGTAAGGGCTGGGAGGTTCCAACTCTAACAAGAGGCTAAGGCAACTTTCGTCGCGCTCGGCCCGGCCGTCTTCGTCGCGGCTTCGATGATCACCGATGATCGTAGCACGAACGTCCCAGAGGTGACTTTAAACCCACGCTGGTTGTTCGACTACGAGGCGCGAACTAACAGGCGGGAGCTGCGAGGCGCGAACTAACAGGCGCGAGCTGCGATTGCAAATCGCACGAAATATTCACTACGAAAATTGTCACCAGAACCGAGTCGTTGGGGAGCAGCGAGTTTTGCCGACGTTATACTAGATGGTCTCGCAATCTGTGAAACTCGGCATCAAAGAAGGTCTATTGCAATGAATCGCATCTTTTCCCATTTCGTCCTGTTGGCATTGGTAGTCGTAGTGGCACCGGGAGCCTTGCAGGGGGAGCAATCGAAACGTCCGAATATCCTCTTTATTATTGCCGACGATCAGTCGCCTTTTGATTTGAAGGCTTACAATTCCAATTCGGCGTTGCAGACGCCGACAATCGATAAGTTGGCTGCAGGCGGAATGGTGTTTGACGGAGCCTACCACATGGGCTCCTATTCCGGTGCGGTTTGCACACCCTCGCGTCATATGGTGATGACTGGACGTACCGTCTGGCACCTGCCTCGCGGGAAGGACTCGGCGTTTGATCCGACCAAGTATTCGATGGCGGCGATATTCAATAACGCCGGCTACGATACGATGCGAACGTGCAAAAAAGGGAATAGTTACGAAGCCGCCAATGCTCAATTCACCGTTCGGCGCGATGCAACCAAACGCGGTGGCACGGTTGAGACTGGCAGTGCTTGGCACGGTCAGCAAGTTCTCGACTATTTGTCAGACCGACAGGAATCCAAAGACGACGATCCGTTTCTGATCTACTTTGGGTTTTCACACCCGCATGATACTCGCGACGGAACGCCCGAATTGCTGGCTAAGTATGGCGCGGTGAACCACAAAGATCGAAATTCGTTGCCGCCAGCTAATCCCAAGCAACCAGCATTGCCCTGCAATTACCTCCCAGCCCACCCGTTCGATCACGGTCATCCTGGACTGCGAGACGAGGTCTCCGTCAGTGGCGTCTGGGAGAAGCGAGATGAGCGAACCATTCGCAATGAACTTGGACGCGAGTTCGCCTGCGGCGAAAACATCGACAATCAAATCGGAAAAGTGTTGAAGAAACTCGACGAAATGGGAGAGCTCGACAACACGTACATTATTTACACTGCCGATCACGGCATGGCGATCGGTCGCCACGGATTGCAAGGAAAGCAGAATCTGTACGAGCATACTTGGCGAGTTCCCTTTATCGTGAAGGGGCCCGGCATCAAGCCCGGTCGCACACAAGGAAACATCTATTTGCTCGACGTGCTGGGTACCATGTGTGATATCGCGGGAATCGAAACTCCGAAGACGATCGAGGGCAAAAGCTTCAAGCCCATCTTGGAAGGAAAGCAAGAGACCGTTCGCGATGTTCTCTTCGGCGTCTATTGCGGGGGCACAAAGCCCGGAATGCGATGCGTTCGGCAAGGCGATTGGAAACTGATCAAATACGATACACTCGACGGAAAAGTTCGCGAGACGCAGCTGTTCAATCTCAAAGACAACCCCAACGAGTTCTTGATTCAACACCACGAGGCGAAAACGGCAGAACTAACAAAGGTTCAACCAGAGAAGCATCAAGTCAACTTGGCTACAGATCCGAAATA
>JBLHLE010001026.1:0-3457 GCA_047620805.1 Pirellulaceae bacterium | reverse complement strand
ACTGTGGCACAGATCCTGGACGTTTCATTCAAACGCATTCAATTCACCCCCGACTTAATGCCAACCGACATTACTGGCACGAATGTCCTGGAAGAGGACGACAAGGGGCGGAGAGAATTCCGCTTTGTCGAAGGTCCAATCTTTACGAACATTCTGCTGGCCGACGAAATCAACCGAACGCCGCCGAAGACGCAGGCTGCATTGTTGCAAGCGATGCAAGAAAGGGAAGTCACGGTCGGCCGCGAGACCTACGACCTGCCCGCTCCGTTTTTTGTTATCGCTACGCAAAATCCAATCGAACAAGAGGGAACGTATCCGCTGCCCGAAGCGCAACTCGACCGATTCATGTTTAATATCAAGGTCGGTTACCCAACGGTAGAAGAGGAAGAGAAGATCTTGGCGGTAACGACCCGCAACGAGAAGACGGAAGTTCGCAAAGTCCTCTCTGCTCAAGCAATTCTCAATATTCAAAAACTCGTCGGCTCGGTCGCGGTGAGCGAATATATCATCAAGTATGTCGCCAAACTCGTGCGGGCAACGAGGCCCAAGGACGAACACTCGCCTGATTTCGTGCGGGAATTGGTCGATTGGGGAGCCGGTCCCCGAGCGGGCCAAAACTTGATCAATGGCGGCAAAGCGATTGCAGCTATGGATGGCCGCTTCTCTGTAGCTATCGATGACATCAAACGAATCGCTGTCCCGGTTCTCCGACATCGAATTAGCACCAACTTTCAAGCACAGGCCGAAGGCATGGACAATGACGACATTGTCCATCGTCTCCTCGATGAAATTCCCGAACCCGAAGTCTCGAAGTTTGAAACGCCACTGGCTCCGGCGACAACCCCGACTCCACCACCCAGGCAATAGTTGGCGTTAACAACTCAGTGCCGACCATAACATTCGCCGTCATCAGATCGTTGCTGCGAAGAGTTGAAGAGCAAACTAATGTGGAGCGACTTTCCGCTAGACCCGAGTAATCCTCTAACTGATAACTAAAATACGTGTCCGTCGAAAAATACCTGAAACCCGCAGTCATCAATCAGATCAAACGGCTCGATCTTCGTGCGCAGTTTGTGGTGAAGGGGTTCTTGCAGGGGCTGCACGCCAGTCCCTACCAGGGGTTCTCGGTGGAGTTTAGCGAGCATCGACGGTATTCCACTGGCGACGACCCCAAGGACATCGACTGGTTGGTATACGCGAAGACGGACAAGTACTATGTCAAGAAGTTTGAAGCTGAGACCAATATCACCGGTTATCTAGTGATGGACTTGAGTCAGTCGATGGCGTACACGTACCGCCAGGAGCTGACAAAGTTTGACTACGCGATTTGTTTGGCGGCGAGTTTGTGTTACTTGATGGTGCATCAGCAAGATCCAGTCGGCTTGATTACTTTCGATCAGCGCGTCCGCGATAGTTTGGCTCCGAAGTCCAAACGCACTCAACTGGGCAATATACTTTCGCATTTGTCGCGACTTGCTCCGGCGGGTGAAACCGACATCGCGACCAGTATGACTCAGATCGCCGCGATGCTGAAGCATCGAAGCTTGGTCATGTTATTCTCGGACTTATTGACGGATCCGGAACCGGTGATGCAAGCTTGCCATCGCCTCAGACATGCAGGGCACGACCTGATTTTGTTTCACGTGTTGGACGAGGCGGAAGTCCAATTTCCGTTTGACGGGATGGTCGAGTTAGAGGAGCCGGAAAGCGGCGAGAAAATGGAAGTCGATGCGACGTATGCCAAGGCGGGTTACCTCGAGGCCATTAATGAGTTTCGCGAGACGTATCGCCGCGAATGTTCGAAAGCGGGCATCGACTACGTAGCACTCGATACCAGTATGCAATTCGACAAGGCGTTGATGGAATATCTACTTAGTCGACGTCACAGGTTTTAGCCGGAGCATTGAAGGATGGCATTTGTCAATCTCTCGTTGTTGGCCGGCGCGTTACTTGTCTCGGTCCCGATCATCATACATCTCGTGATGCGCCAGGAGCCCCAAAAGCTGATGTTCCCGGCGCTCCGGTTCTTGCTGGCGCGGAAGGAAACCAATCGTCGCAAATTGCAGTTGCGGCATTGGATCCTGTTATTCTTACGAGCTGCGGCAATTGGCGTTTTGGCGTTAACACTTGCGCGTCCTAGTGTCGCGGCTGCGGTTGTGGGCGATTGGATTGTTGTGGCGGGCGTCGGCGTACTTTTTGTCGGATTGGCCGCCTTGGCGGGAATCAGCTACTGGCAAGATCGTGGCAGAGCATTTGTATTTGGTTTCGCCGCAGCCTCCGGTGTATTGGCAGCCATTTTTATCTGGCTGTTGGCAAGCGCGATTGGAGCGGGCGGCGATGGTTTGATTGGCGATCCCGATGCGCCTGTCGCGGCGGTGTTCGTTATCGATAACGCGCCGCGAATGGAGTATCGCAGCGAAAACAAAACGCGATTGGAAAAGGCAAAGGACGATGCTCTGTGGCTGTTGAAGCGATTGCCGAAGGGAAGCGAAGTCGCCGTCGTTGACGCGCGCCCTGGTTCCGCAGTTTTCTCCGTCGACCTCGGCGCCGCCGAATCTGCCGTCGATCGATTGAAATGGACGGCGGTTCCCCGCGCCATGGTCGAAATGCTCGACAACGCCTTCAAGTTAGTCTCCAAAAAAGTGGACCTCCGCAAAGAGATCTACATACTTTCCGATCTCAGTAAAGTCGCCTGGACCGAGAAGGTTGATCCGACGCTCGCCAAACGACTCACAGAGTCCGAGGATATTGCTGTTTACGTTATTGACGTCGGAGTTCGCGAAATTCAGAATGTCGCGCTCGGCGATTTGGAGTTGTCAGCGCAATCGATTCCGAAAAACAGCGACCTTATTCTAAATACAACCGTCCGCCGCAACGGCCCCGAAACCGAGCGGAAAATTCAAGTCTATATCGAATCGCAGGATCCAACTCGACCATTTATCGAAAATGGAGAGCTGAAGCTCCCAGATACAGAACTTCGCAACGAACGCATAGTGAAACTGGCGGATGGCGACTCGCAAGTGCTGCAGATTCAGTTGAGTGGACTTGGTATTGGTGTTCATCACGGTTGGATTGAAGTCGTTGGGGAAGACGGTTTGGCAATCGACGATCGAAGATATTTTTCGATCGACGTGAGCGACGCTTGGCCAATACTTGTTGTTGCGCCGCCGGATGTTTATTGGCAAGCCTACACGGAAGCCATCGCCCCTTACGAATTTCGCAAGACGGAGCGGACTCGGTTTGAATGCGTCGTGGTCGAGCCAGCCGATCTCGCTAATCAGAACTTCGAGGATTACGCGGCGATATGCTTGCTGGACCCGACGCCGATGCCGCCGACAACTTGGGAACGTTTTGGACGGTACGTTCGCGAAGGAGGGTCGATGGGGATTTTTCTGGGGCATCACGCGATCCAGTCTAGTTCGTTTAACCAACCCGCCGCGCAACAGTTGTTGCCTGG
>JBLHLE010001025.1:0-3460 GCA_047620805.1 Pirellulaceae bacterium | reverse complement strand
GGGTATGGGCTAGTGCGCCGCCAGAAAGTATAGACAGCCCGACGGTACTGATCCTCGCCGTTACTTGTTTGCCATTTCAATTTGCTATAGGTTGTCCGCCAAATTCCGCTTGGTTGCTCTGGCATAACCGGTGCCCCACCCATCTTGGCGGAGAGTAAGCCGCTTACTGCCAACGCTTGATCGCGAATCGTCTCCGCAGAGAGTCGATATCGTGGGGCACGTGCGAGCCAAATGTTCATGGGGTCTTTTTGCTTCGCTAGGTCGGTGACTTTGGAGGTCTGTTGATACGTCGTGGACATCACGATCGTTTTGCATAATGATTTTATCGACCACTTATGAGTGTCGCGAAATTCGACAGCCAGCCAATCCAGCAGTTGTGGATGAGTGGGCTGCATTCCTTGTGTTCCGAAATCTTCCTCCGTCTCGACGATGCCTCGTCCCATGATTTGAGCCCATACTCGATTCGCTGCGACCCGTGCAGTGAGCGGGTTGTCTTGATGAAGTAGCCAATCAGCGACGCCCAATCGATCGACGGGACTTCCGGAAGGGATCTTGCCGAATGCAGCGGGTACGCCGCCTTCGACTTTGTCTCCATTTTCCAAGAAATTTCCACGAACGTGGATGTGCGTCTGGCGCTGACGATCCGCGGCGAGTTGCCGCATGACCGGCGTCTGCGGGATTCGTTTGTTCGATTCGGCGATCTGGGCATTCAGTTTAGCGATCTGTTCATTTAGTTTCAGTAGTGGCTGGTACCTAATGCGAAATTCTGCAGCGATCCGTTCCTGTTGTTCCGGAGTTCGTTTGGCCAGCGGAATCGCGACCAGCGAGCTGACGTTCGATGTCGTTGCCGAAAGAGACTTTGGATTCGCTTCGCTCAAGGAAAGCAGGACTCGACCGAGCAATAATGAAGTGCCGTATTGTTGCGAGATTGATACGCGAATCGTGCCGTCTTTGGTCAGGTCAATCGGCGTTTCGAAGTCAAAAACAGCGGCGTGCGGTTTTTCAAATTGCGGCGAAATCCCCCACCCAGTGGCATTGTTTCCGTCGATGGCGTTTGCGACGCCCCATTTCTTTTGTGAGAAGTCGGCACGTGCGTTGGCGAGTCTAATCGGCGTTCGCTTTCCAGCGATTTCGAGTTCCACTTTAAACTCGCTAACGACGAAGTTTGGGTCCTTGCCATTGCGTCCCGGTCCCTGTCGTTCGAGAGACGGATCGGTGAGGGCATCCAGGCGAATGGCCGTGATGCGCTTGAGCGTGGAACTGCCGACGATGTCGTAAACGTCTCGTTCCGGTTTCTTCCCCGCAGCCAGAATCGACTGATCGTCGCGGATGGTTAGCGTTGCCTGCTGCTGAGACTTGGCCGACAAAACTTGCATTGCAGTCCACTCGGCTTGGCCAGCAATTGTTTGCTCCCATGTACTTAACGCGACAGCGAATTCCGGTGTCGATTCCGTCGTTTGACGTTTCGCCTCAAGCTCGGCGATCTGCTGGTTCCAATTCATCAGGTCGTTGCGCTGATTTGTGGTCGGTGTCGCGACCCGAGGTGCATCGTCCGGGCGATCGGCGTCCTCGGTTTGATTGAACAGGTCGTACAGTCGATAGTAGTCCTGTTGCGAGATCGGGTCGTATTTATGCGAGTGGCATTTCGCGCATCCAAACGTCAAGCCCATCCAGACTTGCATCGTCGTGTCCACTCGGTCTTTCACGGCCAGCGTTCGGAACTCCTCGTTATCGGTTCCGCCTTCGTCGTTAGTCATTGTGTTGCGATGAAAGGCCGTTGCGAGCAATTGACTGTTGCCCCCTGTAGAAATTAAGTCGCCAGCGAGCTGTTCGATTGTGAATTGGTCGAAAGGCATGTCGTCGTTGAGAGCTTCGATGACCCAATCGCGATACCGCCAGATGTTGCGCGGTTGATCTTTCTCGTAGCCCTTGGTGTCGGCGTAGCGAGCGAGGTCCAGCCACATCCTCGCCCAATGTTCGCCGAACGACTTTGATCGCAGCAGACGGTCGACTAACTGCTCGTATGCGTCGGGAGATTTGTCGTTGACGAAAGTCGCAATGTCTATGGAACTGGCGGGAAGACCTGTTAGGTCCAACGTCAATCGTCGGATCAACACGTAACGGTCCGCCTGTTCCGTTGGTGAGAGGCCAACTTTCTGGATGCGAGCCAAGATAAATGAGTCGATGGGATTTTTGACCCAACGAGTGTCCTCTAGCTTTGGTGGCACGGGTCGAGTCGGTTTGACGAATGACCAATGAACTGCGTAGTTCGCTCCTTCATCGATCCAGCGTCCAATTAATTCAATTTGAGCAGCAGTAAGACTGTGTCCAGAATCTGCGGGGGGCATCCGGATGTCCACGTCGGTGGAAGTGATGCGATTGTAAACGAGACTCTCTTTGCGTTTCTGGGGAGTGAGCGGGATTCCGGAGTCGCGTTTTAACATGGCAGCTGCGCGAACATCCAAACGCAGTTCGCCTTCGCGGCTTTCCTCGTCGGGCCCGTGGCAGCTGAAGCAATTTGCGGACAGCAGCGGACGAATCTCGCGATTGAAGTCGACCGGTTCGTCGGCGACAACGTTTTGGCTGACGCCAATCACTGCCAGAATTAGTAGAGCTGGAATTCGTAAAGCTGAAATTAGACGCATGGGAGAACTCGTCGTCGGTAGGGTTGTGTGACGCGGAAAGTATGCTGCATCGTTTGTAGTGAAGGTTGATACCCTATTAGAACTGGACGGCAACCGCGAAACAAGTTTGCACTGCTGCGACAATTGGTCTCGATTGGTCCGCTTTTCGGCGAATACCGATTCCGATAGACTCGGAAATTGCAAAACCGAACGCTATTGCAAAACCGAACGCACTGGTCCAGCCTCTTCAATATTCCAGCGACATTTGCTGCTCGAACCCGTTACGCGTTCCAAACTCAATCGAATCCAATGCCAGAACTCGAGATCCTGTATCGTGATGAGCACATCGTTGCGGTCAACAAGCCGGTGGGGATGCTGGTTCATCGAACGAAACTGGCGACGCGCGTCCGAGAGATTGCAATGCGCGTACTGCGCAAGCAGCTGAAAAAAGTGGTTTACCCGATCCATCGACTCGACCGACCAACTTCCGGAGTTCTGTTGTTCTCGTTAACGCAGGAGGCAGCTCGAGCGGCTTGCGAGCTGTTTGAACAGCACGCCGTGGAAAAGGAATATTTGGCGATTGTCCGCGGCTATGTAGACGATGTCGGCAGCACGGACATGCCTTTGCTGGAACATCAGGATCGGATCACCGACGTATTGGCCGAAAAAGATAAGCCCGCACAAGAGGCCCTGACACATTATCGGACGTTGGCTCGAGTGGAGTATCCTCGACCTGTCGGGCGTTACCAGACCGCGAGGTATTCGCTGGTGGAATTGACACCCAAAACTGGCCGACGGCACCAGATTCGACGTCATTTAAAACATTTGAATCACCC
>JBLHLE010001024.1:0-3468 GCA_047620805.1 Pirellulaceae bacterium | reverse complement strand
TGATGCCAGGAGCCCGTCTGAATAGGGGCGGTCGACGTCAAATACGTGAGGCGGTTCGTTTTCGAGGAGGTCAATCCAAAGCAGAACTGTGAATCTTTTACTCCCACCATCCAGCCTCGTTCGTAGGTTCCGTTGTCTTGGATGGCGGAGAGAATTGCACCCCAAGCCTGAGTTCGGTCCAGCCGAACCCATGACTCGACACTGAACTGCATTTTCGGCAATGCTTTGTTTGGGATGCCGCCCGATAATTCGTATCGTGAGCTGCCGTCGAGCGAGTACAGTCCATCGGCAAATCGACTTGGCCCGACAAAATCACCCGCCCATTTTGGTTCTTCTCCACCGAACGACCAGGAGTAATCGCTGGGAGGGAATTGCTGCGCGGCTAAATCACCGCACGGATTCATCAACAAAGCAGATGCGAGGCCGACGAACAATAGTGGTATTGAGTTAGTTTTCATGCCACCATTATGCCCAATTCGGTGAATGGTACCAGAAGAATTTAAACCTTGCATTTAGCCAAGTGTTTAGTTCGTTTAACCGTTAGCCAAGGAAGAATGCCGAAGAAAGTTAACCACTCGGTAGATACTAGGCGGCATTCATCGGAGGCGTACGCGCGCACGCCGCCAGAAATCACCGCCAGCAATAAACATACATCAACGCTTTCATGCTGATTTCTTCTAGCTGACGGTTAAATTAAACGAACCCCTCAAAACTTGTGTAAACACAAGGAATCTAGACAGCCGTGTTGGATCGCGGGAGCGGTGGGAATATGGTCGAACAAATAGGCGTCCGGACCTGGCCCGAGACTGCCAGCAGGGCCATTCCTAAACCGGCTAGTCCACCGCTAAGATGAAAATTCGCAGGAGATAGATTTGACTCGATAGGCCAGCGACCCTCACGCCTCCAAAATTCGGCAAGAGTTTGCGGGAAGGTTTCGATGAAGGGAGTCGCGATTGCCTGGTCTGGGTATTTCGAGGCGACGAGTAGAAGCTCGATGTCGATCAGCGAAAACTTTGCCGCAACAGACCGGTTTCCCGGACTGACTCGGTACCGTTGGATGGCTGATTCGACGACTGCTTCGATGACTGCAGAGACTTGATGCGCGATGGGCCGATTCCGAAGTTGTGCCAGCCGTATCGCGTCGATCACGTCCTCTGGTGTAGAGACGTCAGTGATCGCCGCTTGGACAGGAATCGCGACGTCTGCTCGTACGGCCAAGTTGAACTCGAGTAACGCTCGTTGGCTGGCGATCGTTTCCGTCGGTCCGCTGGCGAGTTCGTTTGCGATGCCATTTGCGACATCAAGTAGTGCCGCCGCGCGACATGCGATTGAGCCGGCAACTAATAGCGGGACTGCATGAGCCAGTTCTTCAGAGTTGCAGCCTGTAATTGGCGCTCGCAGTATTCGAGGAACAACCTCTTCTCGTCCGAACTCGCGCAATGTCTCTGATCCAAGCAGGTTTGCGATTGCGGTGGTTGCTATAAGAATTCCGAGTAGCCCCTTGCCGTAATCGAAAGGCTTAGCCGTATCGAGATCGGACGCCATGATTTGATTCGTCGCGGCTCGGATTAAGGACTCTAGTTCAGAGTCCTGTAGTGACTGATTGGCGACGGCGAGAAACCAAGCGATCCCAGCCGTGCCGTCATGTAATGAAGCATCGCAAGAAGCGTGAATCGTCTGGCCTGTCTGGTCGTTTGTTTCCCAGCGAAGCCAATTGCAACATTGACCGGACCACCGCGCGTCTCTTGCTATTTGGCCCGCTATTTGGCCCGCTATTTGGCCCGCTATCGTGTGCGTCGGCAGTGGCTTGCGATTTACGATCCGACCTCCACTCGATTCGACCTCCACTCGATTCGGTATTTCGAGATAGTCGAGAGATGCTTCATTCAAGTACGGTTGGCTCAAATCGTATTTGGCGACGGAGAATGCCCGTTGGAGATACTCCAGCGGATTGGGAGGGCGACCGTCGCCGTGCCATTGAACAAATGCTTCGGCGAAAATACTACAACGGCTTTGTCCGAAACTCTCCCCCGTGCACGGATCTTCCGCGACCGCGACTCCTCGCGCGAAGGGCTTGGTGAACAAGGGGAGTTCGGATTGAAACTCCCCGCTATTCTGTGCGGCGACGCGATCGATCAGGCGGGAGACAAGTTCGTAGTGATAGCCGGCAATAAAAAGCACACAGCAATCGGAGCGATAATAGTTTTCTGGATGGTCGAGGCACTTGAACAGAAACGGGATTTGAAAGAAATTTAAGGACTTGGATATTTCGTGAAGCAGCGTCGGAACGAATTGCGGTTTTGCGTGCAAGAAGAATCGAATCGCTGCAGTCTTCTCGTGCAACCCTGCCGGTTGTTCGCCAAAAGCAAAATAGAAATGCCGCTGAGCTATCTGGCTCGATCGATTCACTCGCAGTGCGATGAGGTCGCCGCTTTTGGGAGCGAGTTGTGTCGCGCATTCGCCCGGAGCGACGACGGCGTATCGACCCAGTTTGCTGATATGGAGTTGTCCGCTGGCCTCTGTTTGGTGGACAGTCCATCCCGGATCGGTTCGGTTTTGAGTCGTCAGTGACGATTCGAGCCGTCCCAGGAACGACTCGTCGCGGTTGGTCGGTGCAATGGGGAGCGGAGTGTACTTGGAACTGTACGGTCTGGCGTACGCATTCGAATAGATAGTCGAGGCAACTACGGAACGCAGATCCGACAAATGAGCCGCTGGCGGGGAGTCTGCTTGCACATCTACATTGTGCCACCAGACGCGGTTTCGTTCGCATATCGACAATGCCGTGAAAACTTGTTCGGCGACGATAATGTGTGGAGTTTTGGTCATGAGGCTTCAATGGCCTGGCTGATTTGAGCGCGCGATTCAAAAAGAACTCTGGCAATTGGCAGAAGAAGTTGGGCAGTCTCAGGGCCAGGGTCGAAGTACGCGTGTTCGAGTATCGATTGCAGAATACGAACAGAAGTGAAAAGTAGGATTCGACCCAAGAAGTCTCGTTTCGACGGGCAGGGACCTCGACACTGCTTGTAGAGATCCCATGGCCTAAGCCAGGCCGGCAAGTTGTTTTCCAAGACACTTGCGTTGGAAAAGCCAACGACAAAGTCGATGATCAGACCGGCAATGTCCCACGCTGGGTCGCCGAGGTCGGCGAGTTCCCAGTCAATAACAGCAAGTTGGTCTTGCTGAGGCGAGAAAAGAAAATTCGCTCCGCGGACATCTCCGTGAATCGGGGACTCGACTTTCCATACCGCGCGAGCTTGCTCGAGCATTGTCCGGTAGGGGTGTTGTTGGAACAGGTCCAACAACTTTCCCATTTCCGGACTGATGTATTCGAGGAGCTCCGACTGACGATAGTCGCCTTGAAGCATGAACGGCAAAGCGGGCGGAATTCCTGTTGCTTCTATTGCCGTCCGTAGTGTGCTCGTTTCGTCGTTGTGCACTCGAGCTAATGCTGTGACGACTTGCGTC
>JBLHLE010001023.1:0-3474 GCA_047620805.1 Pirellulaceae bacterium | reverse complement strand
GCAGGCATTTTCCCTTGCCGGAACACCGTTTGATGAAAAAATTAACGAGTTAATCGACGTCGATCAGTGGGCGAGAACTTTCGCTTTGCAATCTTTGACGGGCAGCGCCGATACGTACACGCGGGGCGGATTGCATCATAATATCGTGTTCTATGAACGTCCCAGTGACGGCAAGATATTGGCCTTGATGTGGGATTGGGACTTCGCCTTTACTCTGAGCACGTCGTCGCCCTTAGTAGGCACTCAGTCGAATACCGCGAGGATTTTTTCCAACCCCGCCAATGCGAGGCTCTATCACGGTCACTTGCTCGACCTGATCAACACGACATTCAACCGGCAATATCTCGACTCTTGGATCGATCACTATTCGTCGGTCGCAGGGCAAAATTGGGCAAATATTAAGCCCTACATCGATGCTCGAAATGCGTTTGTCGTGTCGCAACTGCCCAGTCAAGTTCCGTTTGAGATTGGGACCAACAATGGCCAGCCTGTTTCAACTGGCAATGATTCCGTCGTACTACAAGGGACGGGGTGGATCGATGTAAAGACTATCCGCAGACAGGATACTGGCGAGGAGCTCAATGTTACCTGGCTGGACGGCGAGAATTGGCAAATCGAAACACCAGTTGCCACAGGGGAAACGACATTTGTCTTGGAGGCATATGATCACCAAGGGACACTTGTCGGCAGCGACTCGATCGTCGTGACATCCTCGGCCAATGGGGGCCTGTTCACCGATTTGCGAGTGACAGAGTTGATGTACCATCCTGTCGAACCTTCCCCGTTAGAGGCGTTGGTTAACGCGGACAAAGACGCCTTTGAATTCGTCGAACTGCGAAACATTGGCTCGCAGTCGATCAATCTTACGGACGTGCGATTGTCCAATGGAGTGTCGTTCGATTTTACCGCGGCGAATGTAACTACTCTTGGAGCCGGGGAGTTCGTTCTCATCGTCGCTGACATCGCGGCCTTTGAAGCTCGCTATGGCACTGGCCTGCCGATCGCCGGCGAATACTCTGGGCAGCTAAGAAATAGTGGTGAGACCTTCGTCGTGTCGACGGCTAGTGGTGCCACGATTCAACAGTTTGCCTATAGCGACTCCGGTGCTTGGCCTGGCCGAGCGGATGGGAACGGCAGTTCGTTGGAGATCGGTTCCGCCACTGCTGACTACAATGAACCCGACAATTGGCGCAGCAGTACGGAGTATCACGGCAGCCCTGGAGTTGATGGTTTGGGGCCGTTTCAGGACATCGTGGTCAACGAAGTGCTGAGCAGCAGCACGTTGCCCTCCGTCGACTTTATTGAACTGCTTAACTCGTCCAACAGCGACATTGATATCGGTGGCTGGTGGCTTAGCGATAGCAATGACTACCAGAAGTTTCAGATCCCGGATTTGACTGTGATACGGGCGGGCGAGTATCTCGTCTTCGACGAAAATGACTTCAACCCCACCGCCGGAGCTTCGCCAAGTGATTTTTCACTCAATGGTCCGCGGGGCGACGATGTTTGGTTGTTGGAGGCAGATGCCAGCGGAAAATTGCTGCGGTTTGCAGATCATCTGCAATTTTCGACGTCGGCGATTGACGTGACTTTCGGTCGCTGGCCGAATGGGACGGGAGAGCTCGCGCCAATGGCAAGTGCCACCATTGCCGACGTGAACTCGGGCCCGCGAATAGGGCCGATTGTGATCAGCGAAGTCATGTATCACGTTCCCGATATTATTGGCGCGGTGGATTCCGAGGCATTCGAGTTTATCGAAATCCATAATTCCACCCCGCAAGCGGTTAGCTTGGCAAATTGGAAACTCGCGGGAGCCGTCGACTTTACGTTTCCTGCCGATTTCCAATTGGCCGGTGACGATCGAGTTATCATTCTTACATTCGATCCCGATTCGGTAGATAACCAGACTCTGCTCACTGAATTTGAATTGTATTATCTCGTCACTGGTATCGACATGCTCGGCGGATATGTCGGGCGGCTAGACAACGCTGGCGAGAGGGTTCAGCTGTTGAGTCCGATTGCTCCTCCCGTGGACGAGCCAAACTTCATTCCCTATGTGATAGAGGATGAAGTTCGCTACAGCGACGTTGTGCCATGGCCTACTGCAGCGGACGGACTGGGGTCGTCGCTGAATCGAATTTCCGCGTCGGGATGGGGGAACGACCCGGCGAACTGGCGAGCGGCAAGTCCTTCTCCGGGCGGAATTCCGTCGGCCACGACACTGCAGGCGTGGTCGATCAATGCCTCCAAAGTAAACCCGCCTGATTTGGCGATGCGTGCGCAACCGACAAGTTGGCAGCAACAGAGAAGCCATCTGGCAACAATTGAGTTTCAGTTTTCCGCCCCAATGGATGTCGCCGTCGAAGATCTCGTGCTGACCAACCTGGGCGTCGACGCCGATATCGATCCGGATTTCGATGTCGCGTTGGCTTTAGAAAACGTGCTGGTCAACGGCTCGACGATAACGATCAATTTGGAAGGTTTGTCGCTTCCCGATGGCGTTTATCAGATAGAGTTTTTGCCGACGACAACTGACTTAGCGGGGAACGGTATTGATTTCGATGGAAACGATGTCGGTGGCGATGAATTCGTGATCGTGGGAAATTCGCAAAACAAGTTGTATCAACTTGCCAGCGACTGGAATGGCGACGAAGGAATATCCGTTTTCGACTTTAGCACATTTAGCTACTGGTTTGGCACTCCGGTCGACGCAAACGGCGCGCCGAGTTACGTCGACTTAAACGGGGACGATGGAATCAGTGTTTTTGACTTCACCGGGTTCTCGAATAACTTCGGAATCGGAGTCGATTTCCCTGTTGCGTTTACTCACCCGCGAGTGGTTCTAGAGACTCGTGCTGGTGGAATCGACGACTCTGTCTTTCTCGAGCGGGTTACTGATCTCGAGCGACAACGGGTTACTGATCTGAATAGGGGCAGCGAGGAAGTTTTGCTTGGGTGGAACGTGGATTCTCGTCCCGCCGATGCGGCCGTTCGACGCGTTCAAGCAACCTCGGTGAAAGCGGTTGACGCCGCAATCGCCGATCTATTTACCGCTTCGTTTATCGATTCAGCGATTTGGGACTAATACCGTCGCTCGCCGCTGAGTCAGATTCCCAAGTTGCCGAGGGCAGCAGCTGCCTGCTCGAGCAATCGAGCAATCTGAGGATTTTCGGCTTCCCACGAGAGGACCATCGCGTTGAGTTGTCCTGAGAGGGAGCTTGAATCGGTCTCGGGCGACACTTGTTCATCGTCTAGCAGTCGTTCGATATCTCCAGTGACCGCTCGAAGTAGTTTTTCTGCCTCGGGATCGACTTTGTCTGCCGACGACAAGTCCGCGTGCAATGTTTCCAACATTTCGAGTAGTTTTTCTTTTTCCATCGCCATCCTCGTTTTCGTCGTTGTCAAATTCGTGGTCGTCAAATTCGTGGTTGTCAACTACCAACTCGTTTAGTCTATGCGACCGCGGGAATTCTG
>JBLHLE010001022.1:0-3477 GCA_047620805.1 Pirellulaceae bacterium | reverse complement strand
ACTGACACCAAAGTGCTTGGCGACCTTGACGGCACCTTCGACCAGCAAATGGGCACCAACCAGAAGCAACGCCAAGCCAGCGACCATTAGTCCGATTTGAATTCCAAACCGCTTCCAACGCTCCTTCGAATCCACAGAAACAGCGACGTTTTCGTCGTTCTTCAGCATGGCGGCGGCGGCGGTTTGGCGGCGGCTTTGGTAAATCGCGTATCCCGTATACACTACCGCAACGACGAACATAAGCGTTCCCTCTATGCGGCTCAGTGTTCCATTCCAGCACAGTGCCAGCGTGCCAATAGACGCAATAATCATTAGCGGGACACTACCACGAACAAGCTGTCGGGACACCGTGAGCGGCGCTACCAACGCGGATAGGCCCAGGACCAAAAGTATATTCGAGATATTGCTGCCAACGACATTTCCAATCGCCAAATCGGATTGCGGAGTACTCGACAGTAGCGATCGAAGCGTGACTGCTAGCTCAGGGGCGCTGGTGCCATAAGCAACGACCGTCAATCCAACGACCAACGGAGAGATTCCCGCTGATTCCGCCAAGGTACTAGCTCCGCGGACAAGCAGTTCCGCTCCAACTAACAGCAGGAAGAAGCCAATGATGAACAGAATTACCGTGATGAAGGTCATAATCTAAGCGGTTTTGGTGAAGCGACTTGTTATTCCAGGATCGTTTTATTCCAGGATCGTTGTTTGGCGGGGCTGGGTGACGTAGGTCGTGGGTATTTTGAGAGGCGGGAATGATCTGAGCTGAAATGTACCTTGTTGTATCTATCAGCGGAGGAGGAGTGCCCCTCTAGAGGGCTATTTTTGCCACCAAGTGGTGGGAATCAAGTAGTAGGAACGGGTACATCGGACAATTGGGCTAAGAAAGATGCACGTCATTCGTTATGGAGAGTAGACTGTTCTCCAAAATTAGGCAAATGGTACGCCAACTCGCTCATTCTCGGAACTTTATCGGCGTTTGTTCGTCGTTATCTTGGAGGTTGCATTCCAGGAGTCGATGGGCTCTGTTTTTGGTTGGATCAACATCTTTTGCTTGGACCAACTTTTAGTCGTTAGATTTTGGATCTGTAGAAGAAAGGCTGGAACGATGAGACATGCGACTCAAATTTGCATCGCCGCTTTAGTTATGGCGGTGCTCGCGTCAACCGTATTCGCGCAAGGGGTTTTGATCGTCGTAGATCACCCGACGCCGTTACCGCGAATTATTACTCGCCCAGCCCCACCACCACCGGCTTCGTACAAGATCAAGGAATTGTCGGTGCACAGCCGGATTCAGGATCAAGTGGCTCAGGTTCAGGTGACACAGTCGTTTGTGAACACGGGTAGCCGACAAATGGAAGTCTGTTTCGTCTTTCCATTGCCATACGACGGTGCCATTGATTCATTGACTTTCATGGTCGACGGACGAGAAATTGAAGGCAAGCTTCTGCCAGCCAAGGAAGCTCGTTCGGTCTACGAGGGGTACGTTCGACGCAACCAGGATCCGGCATTACTGGAGTGGATAGGCATGGGCATGTTCAAAACCAGCGTGTTCCCCGTACCACCTGGCGCTGAGCGAACGGTCTCGATGCGATTTAGTCAGCTGCTTCGAAAAGAGAATCGACTGACAGATTTCTTGTTCCCACTTGCCACGGCCAAATACACATCGGCTCCGGTAGAGACCATTTCGATCCAAGCGAACATTTCCAGCGCGAGCAAGATCAAGAGCGTCTACAGTCCAACGCACAATATCGAGGTGAAACGCACCGACGAAAACCATGCCACCATTAAATATGAAGGCAAGAACGTAGTTCCCGAAAATGATTTCCGCCTGTTTTACGACACCTCGAAAGAGAAGGTCAGCGCGAGTGTCATTAGTTATCGTCCGGACAACTCGGAAGACGGCTACGTTTTGGTTTTGACCAGTCCCGATATCAAAACAAAGAACAACGAGCAGTCGCAGAAGTCGGTTCTGTTCGTAGTCGACCGCTCGGGCAGTATGGCTGGAAAGAAGATTGAGCAAGCTCGCGAGGCATTGAAGTTCGTGCTGAACAATCTTAACGAAGGCGACATGTTCAACATCATTGCCTACGACAGTAGTGTCGAATCGTTTCAGCCAGAGCTACAGCGCTACGACGACAAAACTCGCAAGTCGGCTCTCGGATTTGTCGAGGGTTTGTATGCTGCGGGCAGCACTAACATCGACGGTGCACTTTCATCGGCATTGAGTATGGTGGCCGACAACTCGCTGCCAACCTATGTGATCTTCTTGACTGATGGTCGTCCAACTGCTGGCGAGACGAATGAAGCTAAGTTGGCGGCGAAGATTCGAGCAGCCAATGATTATAACGCTCGAGTTATCAGCTTTGGGGTCGGTTACGATGTGAACAGTCGATTGCTCGACCGCATTTCACATGACAATGCAGGACAGAGTGAGTTTGTTCGACCGGACGAGGATATCGAACTGCATGTCAGTAAACTCTATGGACGCATCAGTCTGCCAGTGATGACGAATCTTCAGCTGAACTTTGATGTAGAAGGCGCAAAAGCAGAGGATGGCAATACGGTGAATCGCTTGTATCCCAAAAAAGTCCACGACTTGTTCGCTGGTGAACAACTGGTACTTGTTGGCCGTTATCGAAAATCCGGAACGGCTAAGATCGTGGTAACAGGCAAGGTTGGCAACAAAACGCAAACCTATCATTTCCCAGCCAAACTGGTGAGTCACAGCAATGACCAGACGCATGCGTTTGTCGAGAAGCTGTGGGCAATTCGACGAGTTGGTGAAATCATCGACGAAATCGACTTGAACGGTAGTAATCAGGAATTGGTCAAAGAGCTTGTCGCGCTGGCGACCAAGCACGGAATTCTTACTCCGTATACGTCGTTCCTGGCGGATGAGAATACCAAGCTACGTGAATTGGCGACGACTGGCGTTCGTCGAGCGCAAATACAATTGGGACGTCTCGAGGAGGTCGATGGCCAATCGGGATTCGCCCAACGATATCGCAAAAAACTATTCAAAGAAGCGGCTCAACTGGATGCCGATGCATTTTCATCTGCTGACTTAGCTGAGACCGCACCGGCCGCAAATGCAACGCCGACCGCACCAGGTGGAAAAGGCGGCGGAAGAGTAGCTGGTCAAGGTCGAGGTGCTACCGCTGCAGGTGACGACCGAGTTACTCTTAGCTTAAAGAACGTTGAAGTTTCTGGCAACGAAGCGCTCTATCGCCGAGGTAACATATGGTACGCCGCCAATGCGAAGGATGTCGATTTGAACGACAAAGCCACGCAACGCGTCGTGCTACAGCGCTTTAGCGACGGCTACTTCAAATTGGTCAAGGAGAACTCAGCTGCAGATAACTCGATTCTCGCCAAACAGAAAGAAGGTGAGGAGTTGGTCATTCGCTTCCGCGGGGTCGTATATCACATTCAGTGATCTCGTTTAGACACCGACAACGGCACTGATGACAAATGGTT
>JBLHLE010001021.1:0-3478 GCA_047620805.1 Pirellulaceae bacterium | reverse complement strand
CAGACGGTGCTCACTGAGGCATATGGCACCGCCCAGACGCAAAATCAAATCAACTCGCTAAAAACCTTCTTCATCAATCGCTTCAATTACATACGGCCGCGCATTCCGACGGTATTCCAAGTAGATCACGCCTATCCCCTCGTAAATGGTTATCCACAGACGCCTTCTGCGAACATCTCGATCAGCGGTTTGACACCCCTTGCTGACACGGGCAGCATCACCGTCAACGGTCAGCGCGTAACGTATGGCGGAAATGCAACCTGGACGTCTGTCTTCCCCGGCCAATTGACTGATGACTTGATTCCGGCCTTGTCGACATGGAAGTACTTGGACAACCGAGTCGACCAGGGAACAGCTTGGCGAGCCCAGGGGTTCGACGACAGTACTTGGACGGAGGGCGGTGGAATTCTGGGAGCCGGAGACGCTGGCCCAAATACTACGCTCGCGCTGGGGCCCGCTGGCGATCGAACGCCAACATTTTATTTTCGACACGAATTCAACGTCGTCGATCCAACTGCCATCGCGCGACTTAACGTCGACCTGATACGCGATGATGGAGCGGTTGTCTATCTAAACGGCATCGAGCAGTTTCGGGATAATATGCCGGCTGGTGTTGTCTCCTACGGAAGCTTAGCATCCGACTTCGTGAGCTTTCCAAACGAGCAGGCCTATTTCCCGTTCGCGATAAACCCGCTGGATCTTGTCGTAGGGGCGAATGTTTTGGCGGTGGAGGTTCATCAAAACGCCCCCGACTCCAGCGATGTGCATTTCGACTTACGACTGGAAGCGACCAGCGGCGGCGACTCTCAGTTGGCTCCCGGACTTAACCGTATATACGTGGAAGTATTTGACGAATTGAATGGTCGCGGGAACACGCTCTATACAGATCAATTGGACGTTTGGTATGACGGGAGGACGGTTGCCGTTCCAGCGAGCACATTGGTTGCCGACGAAACCTGGTCGCCTGCTGACGGGACGTACGTGGTCGCGGGCGACGTTGTTGTCCCTACCGGAGTAACGCTCACCATCGATCCAGCAACTACGCTGTTCTTTGCTGAAAATGCGACTCTGACGATCGACGGCGGCAAGCTTATTGCCGCGGGCTCGCCCTACCAGGAAATCCGCTTCATGCAGAATCCAGCCGCAGCTGGAAGCTGGGATGGATTGGTTTTTACCGACACACAGGAAGACAATCTGCTGTCATATGTCATCGTTCAGGACGTTCACGATGCTTCTGAAGTCGTTCGAGTTATCGATAGCAGTCTGACTGTCGATAACGTCAAATTTGAACAGAGTGATACTCGCCGAATCTACGCAGAGACTTCATCGCTGGTCGTCACCGATTCGATTTTCAGTACCATCGCAGGGGCCGATTCGGCACATGCCGACACTCAGATCGTGGCGGTTGGTACGTCTGTCGGGCAATGGCTCGTCGAAGGCAATCAGTTTGCCGCAGCCGATGGTGAAAACGATGTTATCCAGATCCTCGGTCCGTTGGCTGGTGGCGATACGATTCCCGTAATTCGCGGAAACGAGTTCCTCGGCGGACAGCAGGCGGGTGTGGGGGCTCAAGAAAGCGCCGTGGTGGTCGATGGGAATAGGTTTTCCAATTTCGTAGCCGGCGGCATTAATCCAGAAAGAGCTGGAGGCGTTTACATCAACGGCGATGTTTCGGCAACGCTGACTCGTAACGTGTTCGATGGAAGTACGCGAGCTGTCACTGTGATAAACTCGGCCAGTGTCGAATTTGAGAACAACACGGTGCACGACATCACCAGCCCCACGCTTCAGTTTTCCGTTTCCGGCGAGGGGATGGGAGAGGCGATTGCGGTCGAGTCGTCGATCTTCTGGAACGTAACCGAGGTGCTCGACGCTGATGGGCAGGCGCGCGCGACGATCGATAACTCGATTGTTCCAACGGCATACCTGGCGTTTGGTTCGGCTAATCTCGATGTCGATCCCTTGTTTACAAATGCGGGCGCTGGCGATTTCTCACTGTCTCGATTGTCTCCGGCCATCGGCAACGGCGAAAACGGATTGGACCGTGGCGGCGTAGTGTCGAACGGCGCTAGTTTATCCGGCGAGCCGCCTGTCCTCACCCATCTGACCGATGCCACATTGCTGGTCGCAGGGCCGGGGATAGAACAGTACAGCTATCGAGTCAACGACGGCATTTGGTCCGGTCCGCATGACGTTTCTACACCAATCACCGTAAGCGGATTGGCGGACGGCGAGTATCGAGTTGAAGTCGTCGGCGACGATCAATTTGGAATGTCGCAGCAGGTCGCTACGTTTTCGCAGCAGTGGACAGTTGAGAGTGGTTTGGAACGGTTGCTAATCAGTGAGGTACTCGCCGCGAATGGCACTGCGGTCGACGTCAATGGACTGTATCCCGACGTCATTGAGTTGTACAACGCCGGTGGCACGACGATCAATTTGGTGGGATACACGCTTAGCGATAACAGTACAAACCCAACGAAGTTCGTTTTCCCGACTACGATCTTGGGCGTTGGCGAATATCTCTTGGTGTACGCCGACACGAATGTGGGAAGCGGTTTGGAGACTGGGTTTTCGCTGGCGGGAACGGGCGAAGGCGTTTTCCTGTACAACGCCGCCGCCCAATTGTTGGATTCGGTAGAGTTTGGAATTCAAGTCACCAACCTTTCGATTGCTCGTTTGGGACGCGATGAAGGGTGGTCGTTGGCGGCTCCGTCACTGGGAGCGACTAACGTGCCTGTCGTTCTGGGGACCGGCGATCAATTGATGATTAACGAATGGTTCGCCAGCGGCGATGTGCGACGAATCGATGACTTTGTCGAATTGCGAAATGGCGAGCCGTACCCAGTCGACTTGAGCGGTTACTATTTGACAGACGATTTTGCTGTGGAGCGAACGAAGCACCAGATTGCTCCTCTCAGTTACATTGGAGCTGGCGGATATTTGGAATTTGAAGCCGATCGGGATGTATCGGCTGGTGCGGACCATTTGAATTTCAATTTGTCGTCGGACCAAGAGTTGATATCGCTGTTCGATGCGAATCTTGAGTTGCTGGATCAGGTGTATTTTTTCCCGCAAGCCACCGACTATTCGCAGGGTCGCGATCCGGACGGCAGCGATAATTACAGCTATTTTCGGCTTCCCACGCCGGATTTGGCCAATGTTCCGCCGACGGTAAACGAGCAGCCAGACTACGACCGCGCTAACGCCTTGCTCGACTCGCTACGAATCACGGAGATTATGTACAACCCGCAGGCCTTGGGGGATTTGGAATATCTCGAATTCCGAAACATTGGTGACCAGCCGCTCGACATTTCTGGAGTGCGGATCGACGGCGGCGTAACTTTTACGTTCCCAGCGCGAGTGCTCCAGCCCGGTGAATATGTAGTTGTCGCACAAGACGCGACGCAGTTCGCCTCGCATTACGGTGATTGGATTTCGCTGGCCGGTACGTATACGGGAAGCTTGTCGAACAGCGGGG
>JBLHLE010001020.1:0-3481 GCA_047620805.1 Pirellulaceae bacterium | reverse complement strand
ATAAAGGACGAATTGAGCGAGAGCGAAGGTAATAAGCACGGCTGCAGCGATGGCGAGCCCACCGCCCAGCGGCACGACCCGCGTGTGAGACTTATGCCCGCCCGGCTCGTCCACCAGCCCCCAACTCGCGGCATTCCGACGGACTACAAATCCAATCGCGGCAGACAAAAAAAAACTCGGCAGCAAAGCTCCTATTAGCAGCATGGAGAAATCGCCGCCACTCATACATCACCGTCCGCAGCCAATTCTTCCCGGTAGCGTTGCCGTAGATAGTCGCGGCACTGAGTTAGAAATGCCTTGTAGTTCTCCGTTGCATAATCGGGGTACGTCCAAGGACGATCGGCCCATTGCCCACGATAGAAATATAGAGTTCCTTCGGCAAAGATCCCGTCTCGCAAATAAAGCCGGTGGTCTCGATCTTTCGTCGACGCCAAAACGAGCTTCGCTTCGGTGAGATAACCGGGGTCAATGTTCAACGGACGCGCTTCGGCAAACTCTCCCGTCGCTCGATATTGCTCTTCCCATTGGTTGCTGGATATTTTCCAATCGGCCAATTCGGCGGGCGCACGCAGTTGCTCGAAAACAACCATTTGCTTGAACAGCTTACTCCCCATTTCTCGCTCATAGTAACTCGTTTGATCAAAAACGAATTCTTCGCTCGCCAGCGCAATCGGTCCCCATTGCGACTCCGCCGTATCGCGAGCCCACTGAAGAGCATCGGGATATCGGCTGAATATCGCAACGAGAGTTAAAACGTGTCGATGGAGGCTGGATATGCCCAACGGTAAACACTCTGGATTTAATTTGAGATTCTATTGGCGATCTTAGTACGCTTTTGCAAACACCGCGCGACGTTTGCTGGGATTGCCGGTAAAGATACATGTGCCCGCCTCTTCTTCTTGATCGATAGGAATACAACGAATTGTGACCTTCATCTCTTTCAAGATTTTCAGCACTTCAGGATTGTCCTCGTCCCAATGGCAATTTGCAAAACCACCATGGATCTCGGGGTTCTTCTCGTCCTTCGCAGTGAAGTAAGCGCGGAAGTCATCGAGATTATCGATGTTCCTCGTGTTATCTTCGCGAAGTTTCAAAGCCCGGTTGAACAAGTTGCTTTGGATGTCTCCGAGCAAGGTGCAGATCGTGAAAACGAATTCCGCTCGATCAATTCCCTGTCGTTCGCCCGTATCGCGCCGAGCCATAAAGACGGCATTTTTGGCGATGTCTTTGGGGCCCACTTCGACCAAAATCGGAACGCCACGTTTGACTTGCTGCCACTTCTTTTCTCCACCGCGAATGTCCCGATCGTCAATCGATACTCGAAGCGGCTCACCACCATACGACTTGGCTTTCAATTCATCCTGTAAGCTATTGCAGTATTCAATTACCTGAGCATGCTCTTCGTCGTTGCGATAGATCGGCAAGATGATGACGTGTTTGGGAGCTAAACGCGGTGGCACGATCAAGCCGTCATCGTCACTATGCGTCATGATGATAGCGCCGATCAGACGAGTTGACACGCCCCACGACGTGGTCCAGGCGAGTACTTCCTGGCCGTTTTTGTCCTGGTAGGTAATTTCCTGAGCTTTGGCGAAATTCTGTCCCAAAAAATGCGAAGTGCCGGCCTGCAAAGCCTTGCGATCTTGCATCATCGCTTCGATAGAAAATGTTGCGACCGCTCCAGGAAATCGTTCGTCTGCCGTCTTCTCGCCCTTAATCACGGGCATCGCCATGTAGTTTTCGGCGAAGTCGGCGTAAGTATTCAACATCAGGATAGTTTCATCCCAAGCTTCTTCCTTGGTCGCATGGACCGTGTGGCCTTCCTGCCACAGGAACTCCGTAGTGCGGAGGAACATCCGAGTCCGCATCTCCCAACGAACAACATTTGCCCATTGATTGATCAGGATGGGAAGATCGCGGTAGGACTGAACCCACTTGGCAAACATCGCACCGATGATCATTTCGCTGGTGGGTCGCACGATCAGCGGTTCTTCGAGAGGACCGGCAGGGACTAGTCCGCCATTGGGGCCGGGCTCGAGTCGATGGTGCGTCACAACCGCGCATTCTTTGGCGAAACCGTCGACGTGCTGTGCTTCCTTCTCCAGAAAGCTCATCGGAATAAATAGTGGGAAATACGCGTTCTCATGTCCAGTTTCTTTGAACATCGCGTCCAAATTCCGCTGCATGTTCTCCCAAATCGACCATCCCCACGGCTTGATCACCATACAACCGCGAACTGGCGAAATCTCCGCCAGATCCGCCGCCTTGATCACCTGTTGGTACCATTCGGGATAGTTTTCCTCACGTGTAGGTTTTATCGCTGTCTTCGCCATGTAAACAAACTCCTGTTGGCCAAGTCGGGTAACCGCGAGACATCTCGCAATATCGCGCGGCACCGCCAGCTTGGTATCGAATTCTGCCAGATTTGCAGATAGAGACACAATTTGAGCCTCGAAGTTACGTTACATCGACAAAAAAGTCCACATGAGGACAAGCTCAAATGGCAAATCCCGGTCGATGAAAGTGGCGATAGAAATGGCGGCTATCGTCTCGGCGTTACGACGAGTGATGACGACGTCGAACGCGCTTTTTCGCAACCTCAGCCATTTTCGCACGGCTTGCTTTGTAGCCGTGCTCCAACGCAAACCACTCAGCATACCGTTCTCGATCGGTACAATTCGTGTTGCGATCGTCTAACAGATGCCCTAACTCGTGAATCAGAATGTTGTTGAGATAATAATCGCAAATGGCACTCTCTGTCCAAAGGAGCTGCCAATGCGTCGGATTCAACTGCTGCCAGCGTCCGCCGTACATCCGCGTTTCAGTCACAAAGGCCGGGCGCGGCGGCGCGAAAAACAACTCGACCAAAGTAGCTTCAACTGGATAAAGATAGAGTGCACAGCCCCATTGCATTCCATAGCACGGCAACGTCTGCTTTTTTCGTGTCATTCGGCTCAGCTGAACAACTTCCAGGTCCTCTAACATGTGGGCGGGAAGCTCAGCTAGACGTTCGCGAATCTGTTCTTCCGTAACGACGTGGCGATAACCTTCCCCTGCATCCTGCGATACAACCACAAAACCGCTGCGCCCCGTTGGCTCATACCAGTCTTCCGGCGGTGAGAAGGGGACACCATCAGAATTCCAAATCCCTCGCCGCCCTACCGCTCGATGACCATCAGCACCCTTAGTCAATCCGCGATTTCGCGATTGAGCTTGTGCATTCTGGTTATGGTACGAGCGTCTGGACATGGGAAATTGATTCCGATCTCTGGTGAATCCAAGTCGATTAGACGTGCAAACTGTATGTATCAATACTAGGAACGAATGGGGTGGAAATTCAAGTGAACACCGTAACATGTTTCCAGTAAATCACTTACGCGATCCCTGTAGCAACTTACGTCGACAGACACTTGAACGATTTCAGCTTTTCGCAAATCACGCCAACCCGTGGCAGATCTGAAAACCCGGGATTGAACGACGA
>JBLHLE010001019.1:0-3482 GCA_047620805.1 Pirellulaceae bacterium | reverse complement strand
TGTTAAGGCGAAATTCTATGGAATCTACAATTTCATACTTGGCGCCGGTGGGGCAAAAAAACTCGTACGCAATTCGTGGCGTGGTATCAGGTCTGGCTCATACAGCGGTAAATGACTGCGAGCTTCTGCTTCCTGTCGCCTTCTTTGCTTGCCTTGCTGAAATTGGACACGTCGGGGACAGATTCCGCTCGTGCTCTAAGACGTAGCGGGCAGAATTTATTTTCCGCATCGAGAAGAGGGCGCCTTCTGCACTCCCATTCTGTCCTCACGCGATTGACTTGCTTCTGCATGTCGACCATCAGCCTTCACGCCCAAAACGAAAAACGCCCACCGCAACGTACCGGTCTTTGAATCGGGTGGTACATCAGGGTGGGCGATTTGTCGTAAGTCAGTACACCCCAGTGGACTCGAACCACTAACCTTCGGTTCCGTAAACCGATGCTCTATCCAATTGAGCTAGGGGTGCATTTGTTGGTTTTCGTTCGTCAAGTTGGGAGAATTCACGTTTTGGACGTAAGCCCCGTCTAGCGAAGACTTAATAATCGTGGATTCTGCTGAGTTTATCAAGAGGGGATGGGAGCTGATTTTGGGGAAATTCTAATTCGGTGAGTGGCATAATCCGAATGGATAGGGCCCGCGTGGTTCAAACATGGGGATTTTGCTCGCTCCGCTGCTCGTTGAGAAGTTGGCAAGCCTCTTGCGAAAGGAAGTTTCCTCGATAGGCTTTCATCCAACTGTGTTTGGGACCTGCTGCGGGCGTTTGGAACTGACTAAGGCTGGCTGTACAATCTTTGGTCCGTTGTCCCCACGCAATGGCCGCGTTTAAAACATGTTTTGACTGCAAGGGCAGCTATTATGTTGATCGACCCATCTGTGAATATTGTCGTTTTTAAGGTCGATCGCGAAGATGAGGCCGAGACAATTCTGACCGAAGTTGAGACTCAGATCGACAATGGCATCCAACGCGCTTGGAAAAAAGTGCAGACGGAGAACTCACTTGATGCGAATCAAATCGCCGCCATCTACTCGGAATGGTCCGCTAGTGATGACGACGTCTTGTTCCTGAAAACGGTGTTTGCGGGCGTTGAATTTTCGTACCGCTTTGAGCGACCGGGAAACGAAGCCGACTGGGATGGCGCTTTCAAGCGGGCTACGGATGCGATTAAGGGCGACGTCGAGGAGGAAGTGGGTCCGGTCGAAGAGAGGGATGGCCAAACGCCTACACTTTTGCCAGTCTTACGCAACGAGAATGACATGATGGCGGGAGTTGGGCTACAGCGATCCATTGGCGCGGGATTGGCCATTGTCCTTGCCAATGTAAGTTTTACGCCACGCGGAACTATCGGAATTGACTACCTGATGGCAGCCGAAATCGACGATAGCGAAGAGGCAATCGAAGATCTCTTCATCGCCGCCTTCAATAACCTCGCGGGAGCTCTTCAGATTCAAACGAAAGAAGCTAACGACGGCGATGTAATCGTCGTCATCTCTCATCCGTTGGACCATGGCGCCAGCGCGCTCTGCTTGCCCGACCTTTTCGAACACGGTAAGTCGTGGTTAAAGACTGAAGAGCTGTTTGTGGGAATTCCCGACCCCGGCACTTTGGTGATGCTACCTGCCGATAGCCCCGAAATCCCCCGTTTGACTGAAAGCGTCATCTCGTCTGAATACTGGGGATCCGTCGCGCTGACTCCCGCCGTATTTAAACTGACCAAAGACGGCCTCGAACGAATTGCTACGCGAAAATCGCCTGAGGATTAAGCGGCCTGTCTACTTCTTTTTCCGGGGCTTGCGCGGCTTTGGTTGAATCTGCGTTAACCCTTCAGGAACCGTCCTGGCCTCTGAAATGCGCTCGCGAATTCGCTTCGAAAGTTCGGCAACGACCTTTACGTGTTCTTTGCTATCGGCCAAGTTAACCATTTCCGACGGGTCGGTCTCGTGATCGTACAACTCGGCGCCCAAGCTCCCTTCTTCACCCCACTCGTTGAAGCGGTACCGCGGCGTGCGAAGACCGTAGCCGTTCTGGAATAACGTCAACGCATCCAGGCGTGGTTTCGCTTCTGCGTCGTTGAGCACCGCGGTGAGACTGACTCCCGATAAGTTGTTTGGCGGAGTCAAACCGCAAAGCTCCGCCAGCGTCGGATAGAAGTCGATCATCTCGGCGATTGATTCCGTCTGCCTTCCGCGAGCCTTCATTCCGGGGGCGGAAATGATCAACGGAACGCGATCCGCGTTGTCGAACAGTGTCGTCTTTTGGTAGTGGCCATGTTCACCCATGTGGTAACCATGGTCCGAAGTGAAAACTACCACGGTGTTCTTGTCGAGGCCTGTCGCTTTTAGCTGATCGAGGATCTTACCGATCTGGGCATCCGCGAAAGTGATTGACGCGTAGTAAGCTTGAATCGCGGAACGGGCGAGCTCATCCTTCAAATTGACTTGGTCCTTCTTGCGGAGTATCGATTGCTGCGCCGGGACCGGTAACGTATCGAAATATCCCTTGGGAACTGTCGGGACCACGATCTTCTCTTTGGGATACAGGTCGAAATACTTCTTCGGTGCCACATAGGGTGTATGCGGACGATAGAGTCCAACTGCCATGAAGAAGGGCGTATTCTTTTGCGAATACTCTGCCAGCAATCGAGTAGCGTGCGCCGCAGCGATTCCGTCCGTTTGTTCTTCATCCGTACCATCAGCCGCCAACCAACTGAGCGTCCCGCCGTACGCTCCCGGTCGCAGCGTGAATACTTTGCTCTCGTCGGTTTTGTCACGACCTCGCGGGTTGATCTTGTGAGTCCAGGATTGAGGATCGTCATGTCCGTCGTTGCCGATATCCGCTGGAACATTGTAGTGATAGATCTTGCCGATTCGCGTCGCTGCATAACCCGCTTTGATGAACATCTGCGACATCGATTGCACGTCCGGTACCCTCGATCGCAACAGAATTGCGTTTCCTCGGATCAAGGTTTGATCGGGATACAGCCCCGTCATGAATGAAGCGCGACTGGCACCACATACGGGATACTGACAATACGCTTTACGGAAGGTCAAGCCTTCTTTCGCCAGTCGATCAATATTGGGCGATTTTACTTGCGGGTGACCGTACACTCCGAGATCGCAGTTTAGGTCGTCGCAGATGATGAAGAGAACATTGGTCTTGTTCTTCTGTTCATCGGCCAGCGATGCGGTGGGTGAGAGGACCGCGATGATGAGTAGTGCGAGAAGTAGGCGAGGCAGCAAATTCATGGGGTGACTCCAAGGAGTTTTTGGTTTTCGGTTCCTTCCAGGTTAGCATAATCGTGTGTCGAAGGGAGAGTGGAACACTAGCACGAAACGCAAGTTTTGGTGTTGCGCATGTTGATCGCTGATACGGGTGTTTGGGCCCTTGTATGTTGAGTCAGATGTTGCTGCTCGCCAATCTTTCTATTCAAATGATGGCGTGGGGAAATCGCAACTTCACTCGCTTGCGCTTCGTGCTGGTACTT
>JBLHLE010001018.1:0-3483 GCA_047620805.1 Pirellulaceae bacterium | reverse complement strand
TGTTCTAACATTTCTCCATTGGGCGCAACGTCTGTCTGCTCTTCATTGCCCCACCGGAGCGGATCTCCGCCCTCCCCGGACGCCTCGCTGGGGAGGTAACCTTTGTACCAACTCAACGAACTCGCGAGCGAGTTACCTGCCCAGCGCCGGGCCCGAAGGGTCCTAACAACCCTTGCCGGGTGCCGTCAGGCCCCGATTTGCAATAACCGACGGACTATTAGACCCTCCGGGCCCGCAGGGTCGACACAATGAAGAATGAGGAGCAATCGATGTTTCCCCCGTGGCATGAATTGAAGCAAACTGAAATGCGAGCATTAGCAGCTCGACTTGATGGAACATTGGACACCAACTTGGTCGACGCGTTGCGAAAGCTTTTCGACGCTTGCAAAGACCATCCCGATGCGGACGAATCGATCTGCTACCACGGGAGTCTTACCTTGATATACGAGTTCGACGGCGAACCGGATGCGGCCCTTGCGCATCGAAATACCGAAATATCAAAGATTCGAAAGCTGCACGAACCGGCTCGAGTTAACCCGGGAGATCGCGCCGCTCTGAAGAACAACGACGTATACGATCTTCAAGAGCGGATCCGAATACTTGATGAGTTAATAACGAAGAAGGTAGAGAAGCGGTAAACCTGACTGCGAAAAGAGGCAATTTTGCGGAGCAAAAGGCGACTATACGTCGGCACCCAATCGATGCCGATATTCCCCGTTGCAGCATCTCCTGTTAGAATGCCGGGTTTGGTTAGAACAAATCTATCCAATGACCGCATTTAGTTATTAGGCAAGAGAAGCTCGCTATGGGAAGAAGTTTTGAAAACCGCAAACACTCCATCCTCAAGACGGCTGGACAGAAAACCAAGATTTACTCCAAATATGGCAAGCAGCTGTATGTGATGGCCAAGACTGGCGGCGCAGACCCCGATGTTAATCTGTCCTTACGGAGCTTGATCGAGAAAGCCAAACGCGATCAAGTCCCGACCCACGTGATTGAAAAGGCGCTCGAAAAAGCCAGTGGCGCCGGTGGCGAGGACTATGTGGTAGCCCGTTATGAAGGCTTCGGCCCCGGCGGCTGTTCGATGATCGTCGATTGCTTAACGGACAACAACAATCGGACGATCACTGACGTTCGCAATTGCTTCACCAAGACCAACTCCAAACTAGGCCCGTCTGGCTCCGTTACCCACTCGTTTGACCACTTGGCGATTCTGTCCTTTAAAGGAGACAACGACGACGAAGTCTTGGAAGCGATGTTGGCCGCCGATGTCGACGTCGACGACCTCGAATCAGAGGATGGCCAGTTGACGCTATTTGCTCCGGCCTCCGAATTCTACAAAGCGAAAACTGCTTTGCTGGAATCGTTTCCCGATATCGAATTGGAGGTCCAAGAGATCGCTTTCGTACCTCAAACCACTACGGACATCAGCGGCGATGATATTCGCTTGTTTGAAAAAATCATCACCATGCTCAACGATTGCGAAGATGTGCAGGAAATCTACCACAACGCCATTCTGCCCAGTTAGCTTGATGACAATCAGGTGTGACATCTCGAGTAAAACGACACTATGGGCGTCGAACGGAAGCTGAAACGAAGATCGACTTGGGTAGAGACTTTGAGGCGATCTACGCTTACGTGAAAAAAACGTGTCGACGATTTCGACCCCTCATCAAACGCTGCTCCCGGTAACAGCGACTCCGCGATCGCAATCATTGAACTTGGCGACCGAGGACGCGTTATCACTCGATTTCCATAAATCGGACGCATACTGGTGTCGGAACATTGACGCTCGATTTCGTGGGCGTCAGTTGGCCAGTAGCCGGGTCGATACTAAATACAATCACGTTTCCGCCCGATTGATTAGCGACCAACATGTATTTACCCGTGGGCTCGATCGCAAAGCTACGCGGTGTTTTGACACCCGTTGCCTGGTGTCCAACGGCAGTCAGCTTGCGGGTCTTTGGGTCGACCGAGAAGATGGCGATGGAGTTGTACGGATCGCGATTTGATACATAGACAAATTTGCCGGAAGGATGCACAACGGTCTCCGCAGTGCTGCCTCCCTTGCGTTGGACATCTTTGGGAAGAGTGGACAGCACTTGTTTCTGAGTGAGCGCGCCTTTGTCGGCGTCGTAATCGCAGGCGATCACGGTCAAATCGGACTCACCGTTGATATAGGCAGTCTTGCCATCCGGATGCCAAGCGAAGTGCCGTGGCCCAGCGCCCTGCGGCGTGTCGAAAGCACCGTGTGCGGTCAAGGTTCCCTTGGCAGCATCGAAGGCGTAAATGATGACTTTGTCTAAGCCCAGGTCGCAACAGAGGGCGAATTTATTTGCCGGATCAACGTGGATCGAATGGCCGTGCTTTCTGGCACCGACGTGTTGATGGAACGAAGTTGCGTCGCCAAGTTTCCCGTCAGCTTTGATCGGGAGCGAAATGCAACTACCGCCACTGTAATTCGCGGCCAGAACATGCATACCCGTCGGATCCACGATCAGATGACAAGGAGCACCACCCTGCGACGGTTGCGAGTTCAATACTGTCAGGTTACCCGTCTTCTTATCTATGGCCAGAGCAGTCACACTCGCGTCACCTTCGTTGACGGCATAGAGAAACTGCTTGTTGGGATGAAATGCGATAAAGGATGGGCTGCTTGTTTCGCCCGCCAGTGTCACTTCCGATAGCGAACCATCCTTGAGGTCCAGTTCGCACTGATAGATCCCCTTACTCACCTTGCCGGTGTACGTGCCAAAGTAGACGCGGTATTTTTCCTGCGCCTGGGCCGTAGCCAACGCGACGAAGAGAAAAACGGCGGCGATGGAAAAGCGGAATGTCATAATTGCGGTCTCCGTGGATGTAAGTCAAGTTGTAAACAATATTAAGTTGTTTCAAGAGCCGCCGCAATTCCTACAGCAGCTCGCGAATCGGTTTCCCAAAGGGAAGCAATAGTTGGGGACGGCCAGTAAAGTCTGGAATGGTGGCGTCCTGGTTGATCCCCAAGTGGTTGTAGACGGTAGCCCAGAGGTCGTTTGGCGTTAGTGGACGGTCGTGCGGGTGTTCACCCTTGGAATTGGTAGAGCCGACGATCTGACCGTGTTCCATTCCACCGCCACAAACCAAAACGGACATCGCTTGTGGCCAATGCTCACGCCCAAATCGAAGTCCCTTCGAGCCATTATCCGCTCGGCTGATACGCGGCGAGCGTCCGAATTCTCCCGTGACCACTAGCAGCACTTTCTTAGTCAGACTGCGGGCGTGAAGGTCTTCGATTAACGCCGTAATGGCTCGATCGTAAATCGGCATGCGGTGAACTGCGTCCACCCAGAGATCGCAATTGGCAGCGTGCGAATCCCAGTTGTAGAAGCCAAGCTTGGGATACTTCAATCCGGACTGATAGGGATTCTCCATCACCATTGTGACGAAACTGCAGCCAGCTTCAACCAGCCGACGCGACAGCAGCGCTCGCTGTCCCCACGAGTG
>JBLHLE010001017.1:0-3483 GCA_047620805.1 Pirellulaceae bacterium | reverse complement strand
GACTTTCGGTGAGCCGAATACCGCCCATCAGATTCAAGATCGGCTTGGGCATTAACATGATCGCCGTGAACGCCAACGAATTGGCGAACAGCATGACCGCACACGTCGCTGCAGTCCAATGACATTTGTAAAGCACCGAGGCCACTCGGATCATCAAGATAACTCGCCATGCTGCCACGATCCCCAGCAAGACGAGATTCGCCCGCATTGCATCCACGGGCGAAACCATTCGTTCAAACGGAATTCCGTAGACCAAAGCCAGCGGCGCAGTCATCCAATACAACGTCAAGAATTGGCGATAACCGGCAATGAAACCGCGCCGCGGCGCTTTACGACAAATCGAGACCAAATACAAAACGATGTACAGCACTAAGGAAGATGCAATCGACGCTCCCAGCGGAATCAACAAGTGCCACGGCTCGTGAACTAAACTTTCGCCGTCGTACTCGCGCGCAAAACCGGCGGCGATAACAAAGACCAGACCGATCCAAATCGCCGCGGGGCAATCCATGATCTTGCCAATCGCGTCGCGTCGTCCAATGAGGAATTCCCCTAATGTTTGAAGCGAAACGTAACTGGAGTCCGGAAGATGTTCAGACTGATCGTTGACCGGAGCATTCATACCGACAACCTCCCAAAGCACGGGTTACTCTTCCAGATATTTCGTCGCAATCGTTCTCGCCGCGAGGACTCCTCGTTCGAGAACACGCTTGCCAGCGAATCGCGAAAGCCCTGCTCCAACTCGCTCACGGTCATCGAATCGGGTTGATAAACGACATCGAACAATGTGTACGACGACCAATTTCGATCCCGCAGCAGTCGACCTTGCTGGCTCAAACGCTGATAGAGTTGAGTGCCAGGAAATGGCGTTTGCAGCGTTAACTGAACTTCGGCAAGTGGGCTATCGAGGATGAATTGTGCCATGCGTTGCATCGACTCTTTCGTTTCCCCGTCGGCGCCCAAGATGAAACAACCGTTGGCTACCACGCCAGCTTCCTGGATCGCGTCGATCGCCTTCATAATTCGATTCATGTCACTTTGCTTGGCTCCCATTCCAGGATAGCGGAACACCATCGACTCGATTCCGACGAGCAATTGTACGCAACCAGACCGTGCGAGACTCTGCAGCACTTCGGGTTGTTCGCCGACGCGCCAATCCGCTTCGGTGAAGTAGCGCGCGTTCGCACCTGCGAGTGCGTCCAGCAGTTCGACTTTATCGCGAGCTCCAGCAAACGTATTGTCATCGGCTAGTTCGATCCATGGATTGGCATCGACATTTTGAATCGCCACTAGCTCTGCGCGGATATTTTCAATCGGCTTCTCGCGAAACGGTCCCAACAATCGACTCGCGCCGCAAAAGTCACAGGCAAACGGGCAGCCGCGTTCGGTTTGAAGAGTCGACCGAGGTCGTTTCTGTGTGCCAAGAAGATCGAAACGGGGCAGGGGGGAGTCAGCTAAGTCGAAGGGTTTTGCAGCTTGATAGCGGGCTTGAAGTTGCCCCCGCTCTACATCTTCTAGGATTTGCTGCCAAACGGGCTCCCCCTCGCCAACGACGACGGCATCGCAATGCATCGCGGCTTCAGCGGCGCAGGTTGTGGCGTGCAATCCCCCTAGCACAGTTGGGATTCCACGCTGCTTGAATGCACCTGCCAATTCATAGGCGTCCATCACAGACGCGGTTAGTGCCGATAGTGCGACGAGCTGAGGTTGGGCATTTGCGACGGTCTCCACCGTTGCAGCCAAATCTCCCTTTATCTCGTGATAGCTACACTCCCACGTCTCGCGCAGCATGCCTGCCAAGGTTAGCAAACCGAGTGCAGGGAGCTCGTTCAAAGCAACTGCGCGACGGCGTAGACCGGGCAACGACATTCCGAGTTCGAGCAGCTCAGGTTCTTTGACTCTTTGACTCTTTGACTCTTTGACTCTTTGACTCTTAGACTCTTAGACTCTTAGACTCGTCAGCGGCAAAAGTGCAACGTGATTCATAGATCTGGGCTTTCGGATATATTTGTATATTTTAGGAGCCAATTCTCTACCCAACTATTCCCTCCTTGGCCCTAATTAGTTTGTAACGGCAAAGTAAAGCAAAATCACGCCCCAGGCTCGAGGCAGGCCAAAAATGCAAGTTGTTACGGGTGGGTAGTTTATGCATGCAGAGGTAGCGTTTCTCGAATCCCAGCCCGTTTGACACGTGCCGGGAGTCCAGTAGAATTAACAAGTGCAGCATGAAAGGAATTTTCCTTTCGTGAACAAGCCGGTCCAGGTTATGCCCTCTCGGGCGATCAACCCGCTTTCGCCGCTTGTTTGTTTCCTTCCTACCTTCACACCTGCCATATGCGAGAGCGAAATTATGTTTGGACTAGGTCATTACGAATTACTGATCCTGTTAGCCATCTTGTTAATTCTCTTTGGTCATCGGCTGCCCAGCCTGATGAAGAACCTCGGCAAAAGCGTCAACTCCTTCAAAGCAGGAATTCACGAGCACGAGGGCGGCGACGAAGACGTTATTGATGAAAACAAGAAATAAAGTCGGGTTGCTTCAACAGTATCGAGCGGCCAAAGATGGCGAGTTACTGTAATAGTAAACAATGCAGAATCAGAAAGGTAATCAGATGTTTGGAATGGGTGTCCCCGAATTGGTCATTATTGGCATTGTCGCCGTCCTTTTGTTCGGCAAGAAATTGCCCGAGGTAGCAAAGTCATTAGGTGGAAGCTACAAAGAATTCCGCAAAGGATTGAATGAGTTCACTTCGGCAGTAGATGTCACTGACAGCAAACCGTATCAAGCCGCGCCGAGTTCCTCTTCGTACGACGATTACGACGACTACGAAGAAGCGACTGCTCCCAAGTTCGAGCCACCGCCGAGCGAACCGACCGCAGAAGCCTAACCAATAAGCAAAACACAAAAAGCCTCGCCATTGTTTTTCGATGACGAGGCTTTTTTCGTTGCCTATCGGCGACTGGTAAGCCACGACATCCGTTGCTAGAATTTAGGCATCACTGGGGGCGATTAGCTCAGTTGGTTAGAGCGCCGTCCTCACACGGCGGAAGTCACAGGTTCGAGTCCCGTATCGCCCACTCCTTTTGCGACACTATGCGAATTGCCGCTGTTTTGTGCAGTTTCTGAAGTGTCGTTTTTCTCATTTGCGACCATTTGCGGCGCAGTGCTGGTAGCGCATGGGGCGCGCGCCGCTTTGGCGAAGTGATCGTCGGTCACTTGGAGGTAATGTTTGGCGGCCACCTTCTGACTGTTGCCGATCCAAGCACAAACTACGTGTCCAGGGAAGTTGTCCTCAAGTTCCGTTTGACGAGTCGACCGGAGGTTCTGAAACAGCTTCGGCCATGGTTCCAGCCCTGCCCGACGAATGATCTTGATCATCTGCGTACGCAAGTTAGCGTTGGTGTCACGGTAGCGAGTAATGAAATACTCCTGCCCTGGTTCCGCTGCTTCCCAGCATTCCTCGATAAAGGGCTTCAGTTCGG
>JBLHLE010001016.1:0-3484 GCA_047620805.1 Pirellulaceae bacterium | reverse complement strand
CGAGTTCGTCTTCGAGTTCGTCTTCGAGTTCTTCTTCGTCGTACTCTTCCTCTTCGTCCACCTCTAGCGCCGCCACTCGCTTGCCACCAATTCGGATTGCGGGTGAGGCTTTTTCTTCCTCTTCGAGCTCGTCTTCCCAATCGCCTTCTTCCCAGTCCTCATCTTCCTCGTAATCATCTTCTTCCTGCTCAGCTCGCTTACGTCGCAGATCGCCAACTTTGCCGACACCGACAAACAGCGCGGCCGCGGAATGTTGTGCGACGCTGAACAAGGCGTAGTCGGTGCACAAGAGCAAGCCGCCAAACAGAAAACTCGCCGATAGAATCAAGCTTCCCAAGGACGCGAATCGCATGTAGAGCAAGCCGCGAATCAATGCGCCTAAGTAGCCGCCGGATCCGATCACGGGACCGGGAGTGAACTGAGGAGCGACGATGGCCGCGATTGCGACGATGCCGACCAGCGAGGAGATCCAGCCGGTCGTGCGGAGAACGGGGGAATCGATCGAGAAGCGCCGCAGCAACATGACATCGATAACGGCTAGTGAGACGACTATGTAGTACGCGCCTATGCCGAATCCAGTGAACAACATGTCGGCCACCAGCGAGCCCCACGGACCGCACATATTTTGTACAGTTTCGTTGGTCGGGTAGACCGGCATCTGCGGTTGATACAAGGCGCTCAGCGGAAAGGAAACTTGCGCAACGGGGTCCGCTGGGCTGTACGTGGAGAGCGACAACGCCAGGAAAACGAAACAGGCAAAGAGACCAAGAGCAACAAGATCTAGCTTGAGATTACGATTCTCGAACATGGATGCGCACATCGACTACAGGTTCCAACGCAGAAATTCGGGCGTTGTTTACCGCGGGCGCATCCGTGCCCAACACAAATCCGTAAATGGGGACTCACTGTCCAAGGGATAGTTTCGGCTGAGCACTGCGAGGTTCACCAATTTCTGGAACGACGCCCGTCGGCTTTACCTGGGGGTCAGGATAGGAATCATCGATGTCGCAATTACAAACGCTAGAAGGTGAATTCGCTCCCAGCTCCCCGCCTGGAAATCTCGCTCTCAAAACGACTTAGTGAAGTGTGACTAAGTGGGATTTCGCGAGAATCGAACAATTGGCGAACGGGTTGTAACGGTTGCAACTGACCTGCGGCCACAGCCAACAGCCCGCCGTGATCGCCTATGTTCGCCAACCGCCAAAATCGCGACCAAAACAAAGTTCAATTTTCTTTGTTCGCCGCCGTAAAATTCCTCTGCGGTTTGAGAAATCCCTGTTTGTAGGGCGTCAAGATCGCCAGCAGATTCCCTTCTGCGTCGAGAGCAGCGATGTGTTCCGCCTCAATTTCCGCAACATTGGGAATCGGTCGCGCGTGAATAACCTCTTCAATCTCGCGCGCGTCCAATTCGAGGTGTGGTAGATGGGCCACGGCAGTCGTGGCCGGTCGCATCAACGAGTGAAGCGAAGCTAAGGAAATGTCTGCCAGCTGACAGGTGGAATCCAAGGAGTAATCGCCAATGCTGGTTCGCACCAAGGCCGACATTACCCCCTCCGTTCCCACGCGACGAGCGACATCGCGCCCCAATGAACGAACGTAGGTACCCGAACCACACTTGATGTCCAACACCAAAGTCGGATATTCATAGGAGACTATCTGCAGGTGCCGGATCTGAATGGTTCGCGGCTGTAACTGGACTTCTTTACCTTCTCGCGCCAACTTGTACGACCGCCTTCCCTTGACTTTAAGGGCGCTGAAGATGGGCGGAACTTGCTGAATTGCACCGACGAACTCCGGTAGGATCGCCGCGAGCTGGTCGCGGCTGGGAATTGGCGGGTCCGACAACACCGTGAGCTCTCCCTGCGTATCCTCCGTGGTACTCGATTGACCGAGCTGAAAGGTTCCCCGGTAGTGCTTCTCTTGTTGCTGGACGAATTCCACTAACCGCGTCGCGCGCCCAATACACAGGACCAACACGCCGGTCGCCAGCGGGTCGAGTGTCCCGGCGTGACCAACTTTGTGCGGTCGGATTAGCCTCTGGACTCGATTCACGCAATCGCGCGATGTTAGCCCCACAGGCTTATTGACAGCGAGAATTCCAAACATCCAGACGCATACCTATCAATGATTGAGAAGACCTATAAATTGGCGATTTGAAAACTATACAGCGTCTGAATTTCTTCGGCCGTCAGCCGCTCAATGTTCATAAGAGTGTCAAACAGGGCGTCGGGTTCGGCGATTCCCAAGCCGCAAAGACGGCGAAATTTAGTCATAAAGACCGCGTCGAATCCGGTTTGATCGTGGCGAGCGTGCCCTAGCGGATACATCACCAGCCCACTTTCAAGGCGACCGAGTGCCGAGTGCTCGATAGAAATCGACGTAGGAATTCCGTCGGGATATTGCGCGTCGTATTCGCTCCCCCCATGGCGGAATTCTATTCGCTGCATGATCGAGCGCGTGACGGGATGATGCAAAGCGGCGTCGTCGTAGTCGGCGGGCATCAGCATCAGATCCTCCCAGCCGGCAGTTTGATTTTCCAGTGCTTTTCGAAGCAGAGTTGCAATGATGTAAACCATAGAATGATCGGCGCTCTGACGAGTCGTCGGGTCGCGTTTGGCCGGATCGCCGATGATGCTGAATGCGGGTTCGTAAATCGAAATTGCAATTCTCTCCACTGCCGCTGCACTCCTCAAACCTCCGCGAATCAACGCCGGGTTTCCTTCCAACAACTGCAGCAGACCTTGGATTGCACCGGCCGATTGGTGCTCGTACAAACCCAGCTTGAAGTGCATTCCGACAATGGCGAAGTCGTCGCCTTCAGTGGCCAGGTGGATATCGAAAGCCGCCTCGTCGCTGCCTGCGTTTGAAGGTGGTTCGAAGAGGCAAAAGATCGCTTGCGGATTGCGGAAAATGTCGGCTGGACCAATGAAGCCATCGATGGCCCGCTGTGCAGACAGCACGGCAACTTCCGCAGAGATTGCAGCCGACGCCCCTTTGGAATCCGATAACTGATGTCCCGCGCGAATCGCCCGAAACGGTATGTAGTGGGCCACGGTCATGCCAATCGCCGATTCGATTTGATCGATGTCGCCACCCAACATTCCACAACAAACTGCGGCGGAAGCAATAGCGCCGTGAACTACGTGGTCGATCTTGTGGTCTTTTAATCCAAATGCCTCGGCCAACCGACCGCGGACTTCGTCCAGACAAAGCATCCCCCGCTGAACCGCTGTACCGTCCATGTTTTGTTGTTGAGCTGCTGCAATGACCACGGGATAGAAGTCGTTGTGTCCAAACTCGCCGCGCGTCTGGCCTGTTTGCGGGTTGTAGCCGAAATTAGTGCCGTTGGAATCGAGTTCGCGAACGGCCGAGCTGTTGGCCACGACCGCTTTCTCGAGCGGAACGGCATTTGTCGAGCCGAAACAATACGCGCCCCCCCTATCCCGGCGCGGAGAGTACTGTCCTGCTTCGCGCCTGAGAACAC
>JBLHLE010001015.1:0-3486 GCA_047620805.1 Pirellulaceae bacterium | reverse complement strand
TGGGCTCGTGCTGCGCGTGCACGCCCGTTTCCTTAACCGCGGAGACGATGGCACAGTGCGCCGAGCAGTAACGAGCGACTTTCCACTCATGCGAGAAAAACCGCGCGTGCTCAATTCGTGGCAATTGTTCCTGCAACCAAACACCGAATACATGTGGCTCACGCGCGACGAATGGCAATCGTTAGTTCCAAACACGCCGGTTAAAGGTCAGAAGATTGAGGCTCCCGACGTTGTCGCCGAACGGATGGCACGCTTTCATCTCACGCCGCAGCGAGCGACTACAAGCGAAGGTGGTATCGTCGATAAAAAATCGGTCAACGAAGCGAGATTCGAGTTAGTTGTCGACGAGGTAACTTCGGGACAAATAAAACTTGAGCTAAATGGCTTCGTGCATTGGGGAAGTGTCTACGACGCATCGCAGGCGACAACACCGAATGGTCCACTTCGCCAAGGTTACGCTACTCCGCTGTTTGGTCACGTGGAGTACGACCGCAAGAATAAAGTCTTCACGCGATTCGATATCGTCGCTCCCGGTGATACATGGGGACGATGGGGAGATGCCAACGGCAAGAGCATGTACGTCGAAAGACCGGGGCAAACGCCGTTCGGATTCGCGTTTGAGCTGGCAACCGGCGACTCGCCGTCCGATCGCATTCCGCCCGGTGGAAATGGAAAGTACGTCACGGATCGAGGTTATTTTGCCGAGTCAATTACTTCGGGGGCGAAGTAGATCGCCGACGCAGCTGGATCTAAACGGCCATGTGCCGTTTAATTTGGTGACAAAGTCCGTCAGCGCCTGTATGCTATGCCAAGTTTCTGTTTAACCAGTCAAGGAGTTCCAATGCGCGCCGCATTCACATTGATATTACTATTCAGCCTTACGATTACGGCATTTGGCGAAGATGTATTTCCGAGTTTCGAAGCCAAGGTTATTGATCCCAATATCGGCAAAGTTTGCTACGCCGTCACTGTGGCGGACGTCAACGGCGATAGCAAACCAGACATCGTTGCCGTGAGTGAGAACCGTGTGCTGTGGTACGAAAACCCGACGTGGAAACCGCATGTGATTATTAAAGACCAGACTCCCAGGGATAATGTCTGCATCGCTCCCATGGATATCGATGGCGATGGAAAAATCGACTTTGCGCTGGGGGCCGGGTGGACTGGGACAGGAACCATTCACTGGCTTCGCCGCGATGCTTCTTTGGAGGATCCGTGGCAAGTGCACGAAATTGGTGTCGAACGTTGGCTGCATCGAATGCGATGGGCGGATGTGCTGGGCAAAGGTCGACCTCAACTTGTCATCTCGCCGCTGAACGCCACGGTTGGCAAAGGAGCCCGATTTACCGCGTTCGAGATTCCGAGCGACCCAGTGAAGGAACGCTGGCCGCCCACCATCTTGAATGGTGAGCTAAACCGAATCCACAATCATTGGCACGTCGACTTTGACGGCAAAGACGCGATCGATACGCTGATCGCAAGTCGCGAAGGCGTACATCTAGTTCAGCGAACCGGCGATGGATGGTCGACGACGAAACTAGGCACAGGCGCTACTGCTGCCGACCAAAATCAAAGCGGTGCCGGCGAGATTAAGATGGGGCGGTTGAAGAATGGGACTGCGTACATTGCGACTGTAGAGCCTATGCATGGAACCCAATTGGTCGTTTACACCGCACCGAAAAAGGATGGTGACCTGTGGAATCGACACGTCGTTGACGAAGGATTTAAACGCGGGCACGCCCTGTGGACCGCTGACCTCGACGGCGACGGGTCTGACGAGATCGCATTTGGACATAGCGATACACCCAACGTCGCTGGTGTTAACGTCTACGATTGTATCAACGATTCGGCAACAATGTGGCAAAAGCACGTCATCGACGCGGGCGGCATGGCAACCGAAGATCTAATCGTTGCCGACTTTACTGGTGATGGTCGTCTCGATATCGTCGCCGGTGGACGTTCAACTCACAACGTCAAGTTGTACGTAAATTCAAAGTAGCGCTGAGGTGTCAGAAGTCGATGTCACAAGGAGTCGATGTCACAAGGAGTCGATGTCACAAGGAGTCGATGTCACAAGGAGTTGGCAGTTGGCGTGTCGAACAAAGCAACGTCGTTGTGCAGGATCGGCCTGAGCTCTGGCGAGGTGCAGCTACAGGCCGTCTCGCGTCAGGTTACGAATGCACTCGATGGCCATGCTGCTCATTTTGCGAGCCATGAGCGTCTCACGTCTCGCTCGTGTCGGGACTCATACTAGAGATAGCCTTGATTTTGGGACCGATACCCCATCTTTACATTTGGGCAGATCGAATAGCGGCTGCTGCTGTATTCTGCTTCTCATTCTGAGACATTTAGTATCAATTTGATTCCCCCCTTTGTAATTCTGGGGAATGTCTACGCCCGCAGAAAATATTCTTTCTCTTGAAACTCCTTGAAGTAACACAACTTAAACGATTCGTTCACGACTTCTTTATCTTTGGCATCTATTTTGCGGTTACTCAAAGCCAAGAGAAGACGGCTGGAGCGAAGTCAGCCGCGATGAAAGTTGGATAGGAGATCAATCATGAGAACAATCAAAAACGTAATGCCCACAATCGAAGACATCCGATCTGCCTGCGTCGGTATCCGAATGAGATGGACAGAAGAAGTTCGGCGTGAACGGCGAGATCTCGCGGACGACGCAAAAGACCATTTGGTCAGCCTGTTGTTCCCGATGGTCCAGCTAGAAACGGCTCAGAAAATTGCATAGGCAGCGGGATTCGAGTTCTTATCCCTGCGGCAGCATCTTATGCCAAAAGCCGGACCTGTTGCTTTGCACTCTTTCTAGTCCAGTCTCAATGAAATTCTCTTTTCAGACGGCTACTCGTTTGTTCGGACGCTCGACTCGTTTGATCAACTGAACCGCTTCTAAACGTCAGTCTAGAAACGGTAGCACGAATGCGCCCATCCATACATGAAATGACCCGGCCAGGATGGCAGCCGGAGCCATGATAACGAGCGGTCGGTACCGGCGGTTCTTTCGTTTGCTGACTCCCTTGCAGAAGGTGAAGCAGCTTATCGATATACCTAGTGTCCCGCATAGGACAAACATCGCGAACAGATACATGTGGTAATGTTCGGGTATGTGCGGGAGTCCGGACAATGTAAAGAGCACACCCACGACCGTGGTAAATACGATAGGGCACATTGAAAGAAATGTAGCGAAGGTCGCTAAACTCAATAGGGTGTTGGGGTGGTTGAGACGCAAGCGGATCCGACGGTGAGATGACAGGACCGGAGTCGGTGCCTGATACGGGTTGTTTTGTTCAAGTTGACTCGCCACTTCTTTTCCACTCTTGGTTTGCCGCAGCATTCTGCCGTTTCATCGCATCGGCCTTGTGTGCCAGCGAACATGAGACCCAGTTCCAGTGTCCTCACTAGCATAAATCTCACCAGCTAGACAAGGTCGGGATTACTGCCCTGGAGCCAGCGACATCTACTCGGCCTAGC
>JBLHLE010001014.1:0-3495 GCA_047620805.1 Pirellulaceae bacterium | reverse complement strand
CTTCAGTAAGAACACCGTCTCCCAGTTGTCGATCGTATCGTTCGCGTTCTTCGTCAGTGAGCTGTTCGGTCATCTTGTCTTGCTATTTGTTTCTTTTCCAACTGCCAGAGAAGGGGAGTAGTCGGGAAGGAGCCAGTCGAGTCTTGAGGAAGTCGAGTGATGTTTGGGTAGTTGTGAACCTAGGTCATTATCGCCGGAATATGGTATCCGATTTCGAATGGATAAACCACCAGCCTGATATGCCGTCGAGAAACGCAAGTAGGCGATCAGCAACTGCAGTTCGGCTACGGCAGACTCATAGCGGCGTGGCGTCGCTGCCAATTGCCAAGGTCCGCATCAAGAGCAGCATCGTGACATGGCCTGCCAGGCTGTGATTCAACGGTCAAAATTCTGCTGTCGCAGTCGGAGTAAGAATTCGCTGCGTTCGATTTGCTTGGCTCCCATACGAGTCATGTGCTCGCTTGGCAGTTGTATATCGAGCCAGGTGATTCCGTCGGTCGTAAGCTGTCGCACCAATTCGACGATCGCCGCTTTCGACGCATCGGGTCGAGTGTGGAACATCGATTCCCCTGAGTAAAAATCGCCGACGACGACGCCGAAAACTCCACCAACTAGCTGCCCATCCTGCCACGTTTCGATGCTGTAGGCGTGACCCGCTGCGTGCATTTTTGAGTAGACATCCAACAACTCATCGATAATCCAAATCCCGCTATCGGCTCGCCGAGGTTGTGAACACTCGAACACAACTTGCTCAAAACACGTATTCCAAGTGAACTCGAATTCGTTTCTCCGGATCCTTCTCGTCAGTCTCGTAGAGGCGTGAAAATCGGAAAAATCGAGAATGCTGCGAGGGTTGGGAGAGAACCAAAGCAGTTCGTAAGTGCCATCGTCGTACTGGCAAGGCCATGGGAAAATGCCAGATTTGTAGGATTTCAGCATGGAATTGACGTCCACACGTCCACCGACGAACACGACTCCGTCTTCGTCTGCCGACTCGGCGGGTGGAAAACGGCGAATTGGTTCGTTTTGTCCATTCATGATGATTTTGCTAAGTTATTTGCAGGCCTATGTATAATGAGTGTGTTGTACTAGCTCAAGAAACAGGCTGCAATTATGTACGATCATTTTCAGAACATGAATTCCGACCTGCCGCCGATGCGCAGTTCGAACCTCGAAGGGCTGTTGCCTGGAGAAGATTCATCTTCCGATTTAGATCGTCCGAGTGGCCATGATTCGACCGGTAGTCAAGACGCTAGTAGATCAGCTACTGGTAGACCTCAAAAACGAGAAACCGAAGTGCAACGAAAATCTACAAGTTCGGCATTCGCGTGGATCCTTGGTTTTTTGCTCGTATTGCTGGCCCTACAGTTTTTGATCCCCCGTCTGGTCGAGCAAATTCAATATTCACTGACTCGTGGAAAGCAGCGGGCTGAATACGAGTTAGCGGGTGAGCAGCTCAATAATAGTCCTCTGACACAGATGTCGACCGCCTCGCAATTGATTTCTCGCCGCGTCGCGCCGAGTGTCGTTCACATCAACACGTCGGTCAGGGATTACGTCGAGACGCCCGTCGGCGGTCAGCCACGTCCCTTGAGTGAAGCGGACAAAGGGCAGGGGTCTGGTGTCATTGTCGATACAAGAGGCTACATTGTAACCAACCGCCACGTCGTAGCCGGTGCAACGGCGATCGACGTTAAACTTGGCGACGGTCGCGTTGTAACAGCCGAGATAGTCGGCGAAGACACACTTACCGATCTCGCAGTTCTCAAGGTTGACGCAGATGGCCTGCTGGCAGCGGAATGGGGCGATAGCGACGCGCTGAATGTGGGCGCCATGGTTTGGGCAATTGGCAGTCCATTTGGTTTGCAGCATACCGTGACTTTCGGAATCCTCAGTGGCAAGAACCGCGGCAACGTGGCAGGCATGCCTCAGCAAGATTTCCTGCAAACCGATGCCGCCGTAAACCCAGGCAACAGCGGCGGACCGTTGGTCGATGCGAACGGAAAGATCGTTGGAATAAACACGGCAATCGTCGGTGACGCTTATCAGGGAATTAGCTTTTCGATCCCGAGCAAAGTAGCGCGCGACGTTTACGATGATATCCTCCGCGTGGGACACGTTTCTCGCGGCTGGCTCGGCGTTCTTTTGGACGACGTCGACGAGAGTATTGCCGCGGCTAACAACCTCGACAAACCAGCGGGTGCCTTTATCAAAGCAATCGTAGCAGACGACAACAACATCTCGCCTGCCTACAGCGCCGGAGTTAGGGCCGGTGACGTCGTCTTGAAGTGGAATGAAACCGAGATAAACACCGCCGCCAGTCTCAGTCTTGCGGTCTCGCGAACCCACATCGGCTCGACCGCCACAATCCTAGTCGCCCGCAGCGGCGATCTTCTTTCCCTGCAAGTCGCAGTCACCGAAAGACCGAATCGTTACAGCCGCTAACGCTGAATCAGCTAATGCACGGGCTTGCTTGAACTCACCAATACATTGCAGAAACTAAGCGCCGCGATGCCGTTCGTTCCGGTGAACAGATTCTTCTGGTTCCAGAACATCTCCTCTAGATACGTGATCGTCCGAGCCACTGTTCTTCACTCCAACGGAAGCGTGACTACTTTCCCTGCGACCGTACCCGCCTGCTTCTGGCCCGGCGAGTAAAGCTCGGTTTGAGAGTAAAAGTTTAGGCCCCAAGGGAGTTGCTTGCGCGACACGCGACTAAATCGACAACCGCACTCTCCACAGCAGGAGTCCGTAGATTGTATTTGAGGTCGGTTGGATCGCTTTCGTTTCGCTGGAGTTGATCGATCCTCACTCACCACTCAATATGTTCGGCAGATCTTCGCCTTTGGGAACAAACACCATCGAGATGGAATTCACGCAGTGTCTGGTGTTCTTGGCAGTATGACCTTCCCCCAGGAAAACGTGACCCAGGTGCCCGTCGCAATTTTCGCAAACGATTTCAATTCGCCGCCCATCCGCATCCGGCACCTGGCGAACCGCGCCGTCGATCTCGTCGTCAAAGCTCGGCCAACCACATCCACTGTGAAACTTATCATCGGATTGGTATAGCGCCGCATTGCATTGACGACAAATGTAAGTGCCTTCGCCTTTGAAATCGGTGTACTCTCCCGTGTTGGGAAACTCAGTCCCCTTGTTCAAAATGACCTGCGCCTCGTCGGAATTCAGTGAATTGTACTTGCCAGAATCGCTACTCATTAGATCGTTTCTCCTCTACCACTGGTGGCGTGATTTCTTCGCGTCTGTTTCTTTGCAGTGCCCTAGTTATTGCTAGTTATTGTCTGTGCCTTTGTTATCGTCGGCGCTATTTTCATCGCCTGGAGCGACTGGATCCTTGCCGTCGGGAACACTGGCATCGGGAACACTGGCATCGGGAACACTGGCATCGAGGCAAACCAGATGACCAGCCGCGTTACGACAGTAGAACCTCTTCGCTGCCAATACGGGCACTGTCCAACATCGCCCTTTGAGAATCTG
>JBLHLE010001013.1:0-3500 GCA_047620805.1 Pirellulaceae bacterium | reverse complement strand
GGTTTTTCGGAAAGCAGTTGGAACGAGCGAGTCGCCTTTTTCTGATCCGGATTCAACTCGACACCGCGCAGCGATTTTCCTTCTTCAAGTCTCTCGAGCAATGGCAATAGCGCAGCAAGTTCTTTTTCTCGTTCTTCCCGATCGGGCTTTGGCTTTTTAACTTGTTCTTTCAATCGCTCGACGCGATTGCTAACGATGTCGAGATCGGCGATAAGTAGATCGTCATCGAAATTGCTGAGGTCGGACAGTCCGTTGTCGCCATCGAAGTTTGAGACGACGAAAACCAAGCAACCTGCTTCGCGAATCGTGGCGAGTTTCTTAGCACTACCTTCGTGGTCCCGACTGAGCCCCGGCGTGTCGACAATCTCCAGCGAAGCCTGCGTCACTTTCTTGGGCTGATATATTTCACATAAAGAAGCGACTCGACCGTCGACAACAGTGGCCATTGCCGACTGCGAGGAGTGAGAGAGCGATGGATCCGGTTCCACTCCAGTCAACCAGTGAAACAGAGTGCTGCGGCCAGATCCCGAATATCCGATGAGACCAATCTTCATGATTATCGCTTCTGATTAAATATGCCAAAGGGAACCGGCTTGTGCGGCTCGAAGGGACGACGACGATTACTTTGCGAAATGGAATTGCAGGTTCTCATTTTGTCAACGTGCTCAGCAAATTCTGAATTCGCTGTAACGCATGTTCTATCGACTTTTGGCCATCTTTGTCCAGAGTAGCGCCGCCAAATCGCACGTTATAGAAAGTCGTTGTGACTCGATCAACCAGCATGTAGAGCTCACTTTTTGCTGGTTTTGTCGCCGCTCGATCGTCTTCTTCGCGGGCGTCGAAATGTTCCCACCACTGATCTACCTGGTCGACGAATTCGCGTTGAGTCGTTGATTGTTTGCGCTGGACTCCAGCCAGGCCCAGCAAGACCTCCATCCGCTCGTAGAAAATCAGTGTCTGTTTACGTTGCGTGGCTAGTTTATCAGATGACCCCACGACGTTTTTCGACGCTCTAATTTCTTGGAGCCAATACGCGAGTGGGCGAACGCCGAAGCAAATTCCAAGGACCAGCAGAGCCAGGACCATCATGGTTTTGGTATCCACCCCGAAATCGGGAATAAGCATATCGAAAACCGCGACTGTGGTTTTGTCGGCTACATCAAAAATGGACTCTTGCTGGCGGTTCGAATCGAGGCCCAGGACATAGTCCGACCACAAGATCTGCGCCAGATCCATGGCGTCATCGAACTTGCCCATGAGGCCGTCGGAATGCGAGAATCGGCTGTCTTCGCTGACGGGCGGCGTGGGATCCAATCGCAACCAATAAGCTGGTGCCTTTTTGATCTGTTGTCCAGGCAGCAAATAGTCATTTACTTCCTCGGGAGTTAGCAGCACCTCCACCCAGGCATGCGCATCCCGTTGCCGAAACAGATAGTAGTTCCCAACGGAATTGTATTCTCCACCGGCGTATCCCACGACCAAGCGAGCAGGGATTTGTTGACTACGTAACATCAGAGTTAGGGCGCTGGCAAAGTATTGGCAATGGCCCATTTTGTGGTTGGCGACGAAGTCCTCGATCGGATCCAAAGTTCGGTCCCGTGGAAGCTCGTCCAGATTCACCGTGTATTGATAGTCGCTGGAGAGGCGGAAGTGAGTCGTCAAGGCATGTGCTAATCGGATACGATCGCTTCCCTCCGGCTCGCGTCTGGCAATTTCGTCGGCAATCGCCGTCAGTTGCTTAAAACGCGTCTCGTTATCGTAGGTACTGGTAGACATCGAAGCGCAAATATCGCGCTCGTAATTCCAGATTTCGGCCGCGCTGAAGACCGTATCGAAACTGAGCTCGTGAGGAAATATCGAGCTTTGGATGCCGTCGTTGAACGCCGTTGTGGCAACGACATATTCATAGTTTTTCTTCGCCTCAAATCCGTTGTACATCGGACGATTCAACTGTCCACTGTTGGGGTCGAGGTGGATCTCATCGGCAGTGTTTCGCGCGGCGAAAATCGGGAAGGGAGCGAAAATCGCTGTCTTTCTGTTGGGTAACATCACCGCTTTTTGAATCACATGTGGACGCCAATCGGGCGGCGCAGATAAACGTCGCTCGTGATGAACACGCGGACCCGCAAGTCCGTTGTGATTTCTGTTGCGATGCGTGAACGGGTTTGAAATCCACTTTTGTTTGGCTGGGTCGTAGCTCGTCCAAACCGCACCGCGCAAGTACAATCCACTTTGAACGGCGTAAGGGGCGCCGGTTTTCGGGTCCGTGTAACTGACACGCAACGCCGGGGTGTTCTTGAGGGGAATTGGCGCGTCGCTGTCGAAACCAACTTTCATGGAAAGTCCAGATTGCGACGCTCCGCCACCAAGACCCTCGCTCGAACTAACGCCTTGGATTTGCCGAGGGACACAAAAGAACAAGACCATTGCGAAAACGAGCGTCGTGATTCCCAACGCCGCGACTTGCCGAAAGAATCCCCATTCTAACAGTGAAGCCGAGAGCTTATCCTCGTCGACGTCGGCGTATGCAATTGGCGTCGAGTTCAGTAGTAGTTGACCTAGCCTGTGCTGGTTCTTGGCGAGCCCAGCGGCGGTTGGCCTGTTCGCTTGCGTAATCATGCGGTCAATTTGCCGGTGAACAAAGAACACGGCCAGCGCCGTGAACGCTGTCGCCATATAGATGACCAATAGAATGCCGAACTCAACTTCCTGACTCATCGCCCCACCGACGACTACCTGCAATAGACTCAAGACAGCCAATTGCCAATATATGCGGTGGTATTTCAATTGGTAGAACAAGACGACCTGCAGCAAAACTAGCAAATTCGCGATCGCTTTTAGTTGTTCATGACTGTCGCTCTCAAAGAAATCCCGAAAGGAAATGAACAAAGCGATAACAGCGGCGATGTTGGCGACAACTCGGTTCAAGTGGAACCAATGCAATATGTCCGTGAACAGCAGTGAGGTGACGGCTACGAATGCCACCATGAACGGCAGCGAGACGTTGTTTTGGCTAACACCTAACATGATCGCGCTGAGCGTTACCATGAATGCGATCAAAAATTGCAGAACGCGTTCGGTCTTCATTATTTCACCTCATTTTCGAGGTGAAAATAGCGTTCGAGTTGATCGGGGACTTGGACGACCAGAGCTGCTTCAGAGTTACGTGCAACCGCTCTACCTAACTCGCTTGTGTCACCACTTAGTTCTGCGGGTACGTGAGGTCTCGTCGTTACAACAATTACGCGAGTACCGCAGGGCACTCGTTGTAGCAATTCGTTGTGCATTTGCTCGAAGCCGTTGTTGCTAGCCGCGGAAACGACGGCTAGATGGTCCAAACAATCGTGCAACATCGCATTTGAGCTGTGTCCTTCGCGTTGAAACGGTCGATCTCCGGCGACGGCGACTTTCATTGGAAAGGGTCCCCGACTGGCCAGGTCGCGGATCGCAGTGGCCAGGAAACTAATCGCCAGTTCAACATTCAGGGAATCGACTTCGGC
>JBLHLE010001012.1:0-3504 GCA_047620805.1 Pirellulaceae bacterium | reverse complement strand
AGTTTGGTTGTCACTTCAACCACGCGCGCGTTCAACCGCTGATCTCCAAAATCACAATGCGACACTTCCGTTTCAAGCGACGCTTTCATTCCCCGCCCCACCTTGTAAGAGTTCGAGACACGATTTCACTTCGTAAACAGAATAATACGCACCTCAACACAATCCGGATACAGCTGCTAGCAATACTTATGCAGTACGATGAGACCCCAGCCCCCTTTCCCTCTCCCACCGCCGCAACTGGCCCATGACCATCGGTTTTCGCGCGGGAGAGGGGACCCTTCGGATCACCGTCGCACAATTCGCAATTCCATTCCCTTGGTAGTTAAAGCACGTAAACGCAACTTCAAAACGCGTAAGCGAGGAATCAGCTCGGCGCCTCGCCCACGCGTTCACGCGTCGAATTACTTTGGCCGCCTACTGACCGTCTTCGGCGAAAAGCAGAAGTTTAAATAACCCACCCACTGGGCTATTCTCTTTGACCGCTTCGCAGTAGGGAGCGGGCCGAAACACGTAGCTGCAGCTTGCAAACGGTCTTCAGCTGGCTAGAGCAACTCGGCGATTGGATTGCCAATGCTGGCAGGGATTGTGAAGCCGTCGGGACTTAGTCTCGAGGCGGGGTTAATATCCATCGCGGACAAGAGAGTGGCGGTGAAATCTTCCAGGCTAACGGGGTTGGTTTTCACATACGCTGCGCGTTTGTCCGATTCTCCATAAACGCTACCGCCGCGGATTCCGCCGCCGGCCAACATAGCAGAATAGCATTGCGGCCAATGGTCGCGCCCGATCCGCTTCGCCCCTTTGCTGATGACTGGAGTTCTGCCAAACTCCCCAACGAGTACAACGAGCGTCGAGTCCAATAGACCGCGATCTCGCAGATCCTCCAGCAGCGTGGCCACCGCTTGATCGGTGCGCGGCAGTGCGAATGGCAACCCATTCCAACCGTTCTCGAAGATCCCAACGTCCGCATTTCCATGCATATCCCAGGTCTCAACGCTGACGAACTTTTCCCCCGCCGCTAGTCCCGTCCAAGCGACCACATTGACCAAGCGAACGCCCGCTTCGACCAGTCGGCGAGCAAGCAATAAGTTTTGTCCAAGCGGGTTTCGTCCGTAGCTATCCCTTACCTTGGCATCTTCTTTGTTTATGTCAAAAGCGTTTTTGGCCGCATCGCCGTGCAGTAATTCGTAGGACCTCCGCTGGTACAAATCAAGCGACTCAAATTCGGACGTGCCGCCAACGGAGGAGGCATTCTGAAATCCTTGCAGCAATTTCCGTCGCTGCTGCAAACGCTGCAAGGCAATACCCTCCTGAGTGTCGAACGCGCGAACTCGGAAATCTTCGGCCGCTGGATTGTCGTCGTGCTTTTCGCCAATCAACATCGGTGCATAGGCCATTCCGAGCCGTCCGCCGGTGAGGTAAGTATGATCGGGAGGAGCGGCCCCACCGCCAAACTTTTGTAACCATACATGTCCCGGAATGTTTGAATCGGCTGGACGTAGCTTCGCAACGACCGCGCCGAATGATGGATCGTCGGACGCCGGTGAATCGCGGCCCGCCAATAGCATCGCGTTGGCTTTGTCATGCTGAGACATCTTGTGCGCCATTGATCGAACGACGGCATAGTGTTCCGACATCTGAGCCAGTTTCGGCATCAGTTCGCAAATCTGAAATCCTGGAGTCGCGGTCTGGATCGACTCATAAGGCCCTCGAATCTCCTGCGGAGCCTGCGGCTTCATGTCCCACGAGTCCATCTGACTGAGGCCACCGTATTGATGAATGAAGATGCACGACTTCGCAGGCGAGCGCGAACCAGTCGTCTGGCGGGCAATCTCTTCCGCCTGGAGAAATGCAGGCAGAGTCAAACCGAGTGCACTCAAGCCACCAGCCTGCAACACTCGCCGACGAGTGAGTGACGATTGCGGTCGTTCCGCGCTAGTTGGAGGCAAATACTTCATGGCCGGATTATAGACGAAATGCTGCTGGTGCAAACAACATATTCTCGCTCACAATTTTCCTCCGACCAAATCTCTCGCATTACCTAGCTTCTCAACTGGCATTTTACGTGCTCGATTGCCGATTTGGTCTGCAGTGAGGTGGAGTTCGATACAGTACTGATTCGCGACGCGGCCTGAGCTCTAGGCGATCCCAGCTACTGTCGGCCAAAAGTAACCCGACGCGTCAATAAGCCGCCGACCAGGATTCCTCGCTGACGCGTTCTGAAGTTGCGCTATTGCGATTTCGCCACGTTTTCCGTAGGTCGAGTCTCCAGGACCGACCGGTTAGTCACCGAAACATTAGTCACCGAAACATTAGTCACCGAAAAAGACGCGGCTGGAGACCCGTCCGACAAAATAACGCAACTTCAAAACTAACGCGTCGGTGGCGAAGAGACGCGGCAGGCATGTCTCGAAGCGCGAAAACGGCCAAGCGGCAATAATGGCAAGCTACGAGAATGACAAGCTACAAGAATGACAAGTTAGAATAATGGCAAGTTAGAGTAATGGCAAGTTAGAATAATGGCAAGAAAAGGGGCCGACCGGCGAACCGTTGTGTATTCGTCTTGTGTAGCAGTACCGTCTTGTGTAGCACTATGTTTGCTCTATCTTTCCGACCGGTTCAATTAGGAGAACGCCCAAAGATACGCTCTGCAATAATGATGTGTCTTGTTTTGGCGATGGTCCATGATGCCCAAGCACAATCTCCGTTTAAGGAGATCTCTGCTGGTGACAACATCCATTTGCTCGTAGACGACGAGTGCAATTTCAATGGGGAGTATGTAAAGCGAGTTTCGTTAACGACGAACAATGGAGTTACGATTCTTTACAAAAACAGAACTGCCGACGCGGTAACTCCTAAGGTCACGATTCTATTGTTGGACAAATACGGCTTGCCTGTGAAGGAAGCACGAGACAACTGGTTGCTTAGCCTCGCCGCCGCTGATTCGCGGTCCAACACGGCTCACCTAGTAAAAATTGATGTCAAGAAGCTGCTACGTTTCACATCGCTCCCGCTACCAGACGACGCCGGAGTCGTGAAGTACATTTATGTGGAAGAGCGTTGAATACTGCGGACAAGCGAAGAAATGGCGGGAAATCAAGCTTGCTGCTCCGTTCGCAAGCCGTTCTTCAGATCGGTTTTAACTCGCCGATTTTGCAATTCCCCTGGGTCCCAAATTTTACTCTCAAAGCGAGCTTTGCTCGCCAGGCCCGGAGGGTCTATATAACCCCTGCCGGGTGCCGTCAGGCCCCGGTTTGCAATAACCCACGGTCTAATAGGCCGTGGGTCGACACAAGTAAGCATGGGTTTAGCCACCGATCTAATCCCACAAATAGCGTGGATCGTAATGTCGATTGCGCCAATATTTGCGGCAGAGCTGGAACATGGACGGTTCAAATTTCCGCGCTGCGACTTGAGGTGGCTGAAGAATAAATCGAGAAGACCGTTTTCAGAGCGCGGAGGCTGTCGGCGTTCGAAATGGGCGGAGCGGTCATGTGTGCACAGGCC
>JBLHLE010001011.1:0-3504 GCA_047620805.1 Pirellulaceae bacterium | reverse complement strand
ACGGAGCATGAAGAACGAGATCCCCATACCGATCACGAGCCATTCGGATTTCAACGACTCAAGAACCGGCACGACTCCTGTTTCCTTATGGTCGCTGAAGATCTTTTTGTCAATTTTGCGAGGCCCGGGTGGATACAGGTACGTATGGCGAGGAGTCGGCTCGCCAACCAATTCCATTGTTAGATCTTTTCTTTTAGACAGCTCCATCGTCGCCTTTTCCAAAGCGCTGATTTGCTGTTCTGATGCTTGGCCCTCCACAATCGGAGCGTCCGATTTCGACTTCGCAGTGTGATACAAAGCGAATGGCACCAACATGACGATACCAATGATCATCACGATGCCCTGCAACGTGTCAGTCCAAGCAACGGCGCGAAAACCTCCGTATGTCGTATAGGCAATCACTGACACTGCAAATAATGCCAGTCCCAATACGTACGGCATTCCCATCATTGTCTTGAGAATTCGAGCTCCCGCCGCGAACTGGGCAACTAGATAGACGAAGGTAACGAATATCACGACCACAGCGTACGCGATGCCGATCGCTTTGCTCTTATATCGGTCGCGCAATAAGTCGACCAATGTCAGCGCATTGGTTTGCCGAGCCAGACGATTGATCCGTTTGCCAACAACTCCCAAACCGACCAGCGCAGCGACAGTCGAACCGCTGACCCAAAAAGCGACCGACCATCCATAAGAATAGACCAGCGCGGGGTAGCCCAAAAACGATCCGCCGCTCGCCATCGTCGCAACCCACGACATCGCCAACACCCACGTTCCAAAACTGCGGCTGCCGACGTAATACTCTTCCTCGAAACGTTTCGTCGTCAAGTATCGGTGAGCGACTATTGCGATACCAAATACTGCGGCCATGTACGCCAAGAACGGTGCGACAACAAAAAGATCGAGGTGATAGTTTCGCCACCATTCTGCAATGGTTGGCTCACTTGCCAGCAGATACATCTATTCAGACTCCGTTGGGTCACCAGATTTTCGCAGCGGAAACGGCTCAAATGGCTCGTCATCTTTCATCACAAACAGAGCGAAGAACCACGCGACTCCGACCATAAAGATCCAAGGTGCGATGACTCCCCAGAAAGCCCAAGACGGAATCCCGAAAACTAGCGGGGGAGTTTCCGGACGCTGTTGCGGATCAATGTATCCGTATCGAACAACCACGAACGTGACGTAGCACAACGTCGACAGCCAAGCGATGCCAACAAACCACGCCTCCTTGAGGCATTGCTTGACGTGCCGCGCTTGAGACGCGAAAAAACCGTCGGGATCTTGTTCTGGCAAGTTCATTGGCGTCCACTACTCGTTCGGTTTACGAATACTTGCTGCTTCACCTGGTACCGGCGAGTTAACGAATGTGCCGCGTTGCAAAACAGCCTCGCGTCCGCCGTACTTGTTGATCAGCGCTGTCTGTGAGTCTTTGGCCTGGCGATCGACATCGTCGGGATCAATCATCTCGCACAACTTCGCGTGCAAATCCGCCAAGATTGCTTGGTGTTCACCACTCTCGGCCAAATTGTCCAATTCGTTTGGATCCAACTCCAGATCGAACAATTGCGGGGGACCATCAATGTAATGTACGTACTTGTAACGTCCCTCGCGGAACATATACAACGCGCCGCGACAGCCGACGGCGTGGTATTCGCAAAACGCTGGCCGCCCCAAAGACTCGCCTTGAGCAACCGACCATAACGAGTCACCTGGCTTTTGCTTTTCTGCATCAGTAAGCGTCTCGCCAACACCCTCGACAATCGTCGGATAAAGATCCACGAGCGAAACGAGGTCGTCGCAGACTTCGCCTGCGGGAATGCCCGGCCCCGCCATGATGAATGGTACTCCCGCCGATTCTTCGTACATCGTGAACTTCCCCCAGAGACCGCGATTTCCCATGTTTTCGCCGTGGTCACTGGTGTAGATAATCCGAGTGTTCTCGGCCAAACCGGTTTCGTCTAGAACGTCGAGCAGCTTGCCGATTTGTTGATCGAGATGAGTGCAAGCGCCGTAATAGGCAGCGGTCACTCGCCTCACTTCTTCGTCGGTAAAAGGCTGATCGTATTGCAGCGTCTTTCGAAAGCAATCTAATGTGGGATGACTTGGACGTTCGTCCATCGCATATTGATGGGGCAGTGGAATTTTGTCGTGCGGATATAGGTCGTAAAGCTCTTGCGGCGCAACGAAAGGTGGGTGCGGACAAACGAACGAGGACATCAGCACCCATGGTTTGTCAGTCGGATTGTTCGCCACTTCACGCAGCCACTCCGTGCTGCGGTCGGCAATTCTGATATCGTAGTCCAAGTACGTGCTTTCGCCCGGCCCCGCCTTGGTTATGCCTTCGCGAGTTCCGGATCGGATAGGTGGCTCATCGCGAATTGAAGCCAGCACGTCGCCGATACCGTCAACGACATTCAGTGGCATGTATTTGTTCGTAAACCCATCGTCGTCTTTTTCATCGCGGTAATGCAGTTTGCCAACAACATCGACGCGATGTCCATCGTCGATCAGTCGGTGCCCCCAACCGCGAACGCTCCCGTCGTACGGATGCGCGTTATCCCAATAACCAATCTCATGAACGTAGTTGCCTGTCGCTAGGCTCGCTCGAGCGGGGACACAGATCGGACAGTTCGTGTACGCCGACTGAAAGCGTACTCCTCGCGCTGCCAACCGATCGAGGTGCGGAGTTTTTACCAACGGGTGACCATAGCAACCAAGAGCATCGCGGCGATGTTCGTCAGAAATAATAAGGAGTACGTTTGCAGACTTCATTGCGGACTGATTAATCGAGAGGAAAGTTGATGTAATACGGAAGGGAACGATTTTACACGAAACGAGATCACATTTGTAACGCGGCGGCCGCCGAGCCCCAATATGCGTTGACTACGACCGAAATTTTCAGAAAAAACTGACCGCTCGACACCGAGATAGCCCTCAGGTGTCGACGGGCTCTCCTCTTTTCTTTTCTGTCGCGTATATTAGCGTCCAACAGCGGTTCACTCTTGAGGAGTATGGCGAATGAAGATTACCGACGTCCGCGCAATTCAACCCGAGTCGCCCGACGGCCCCAACGACTGGCGAATGCAACTTGGTCAAATTGTTGTGAAAGTCACTACGGATGAGGGTCTGTCTGGCATTGGCGTTGGCGGTGGTGGATTGGCTGGCATTCACATCATTGAAACCGTCTTGCGAGATTTGCTCATTGGCCGCGATTCTCAAGAAGTTGAAACCCTTCATCAGCTGATGGTTGATCACACAACTTTCTACGGCCGCAAAGGCGTGACAATAATGGCGCTGAGTGGTGTCGACCTCGCCCTCTGGGATCTGCGCGGACGACGAGCGAACACCCCCATCGCCAAATTACTCGACGACAATGTCGATATCTGCCAGAAGATTCCAACCTATGTGACGGTCTTCGATGAACAAGACACTCGCGACGCACTTGACAACGGTGTGCACGCGATCAAGTTACACGTTGAACGATTTGGATTTCCGCCAGAC
>JBLHLE010001010.1:0-3505 GCA_047620805.1 Pirellulaceae bacterium | reverse complement strand
GCCCCTTGCCCTTTAAGACCTTGAACGTCCTTGAGCAACTTCGCTCGGAGATCAGGGCACTCGTCAATCGTTTTTAAGTGAGTCATTCCTCGAACATGAAAATCGACGAACCACTTTTTTAGGTTGGTCTTATCGGAGTTGCTGGGTCCGGAAGTGGAGTTCGCGATTTTCAACAGTACGTCGAATCGCACTTTCCCCTTCTCTGCCGCATTGTTTACCCAGTCTGGGAAATCGAGTTCTTTATACGGCGGTTGCGCCAATGCGACACCTGACAATATCAGTAGGCATCCCATTGTCAGCAGACAGGTGATGACGCGAAACGAATTATTTGAAGACATGACTTTCCCTCTGTTCATTCAGTCAGCGCGTGCTTCCTTGCTGGCGAAACGAATATGGTTGTCGTTTGTCGAACCAGGTCTAAGGCATTCTCCGAATGCTAGTCGAACGACACGGATGAACATCCTCTGGTTTCGACGCCCCCAAAAGCTGGCTTAGGTTATTGTGTTTGTCACCGCTGTACTAGAATCCCGTGTCAGTAAATTTGCATCCGCATTAGGGAAACGGTTCAACTAACGGTGCACGACCACTAGTGATTGAATCTGGCATTGGGAATCTGGCATTAGTAATCTAGTCATAGGCCGTTTGGGATCGCTGGCAATCGCATCTTAGCGTGAGACAGCAATCTTTACTTGCCCAATTCGCGGGGATAGGCAACACTTATACCCAATCTGTAGCCTAATCGCCATAGACTAGTTCTGTCAATCTAAATCCTTTCTGTGCATGAGCTTGCGAGGTCCGGTTATGACGCTTTTGTACCAAGATCCGCTTTTTCTGGAACATGAAACGGGCAGCCATCCGGAATGCCCGGAGAGACTGCGGCGTGTTTCTAAGGGTCTCAAAGACTCAAAGCTCGTCGAGGAATGCGTAACGCCGGAGTGGAAACCTATTGGTGCTAAACAGCTTGCGTTGATTCACGACGCTAGTTACGTGACGACAGTCAAGGAATTCGCAGCGAGCGGAGGTGGCCGAATTGAATCGGATACCGTCGTCAGCGAAAAATCGTACGATGTCGCGTGTTTAGCCACCGGAGCTATCTGCGACGCTACTGAAAAAGTGTTGAGTGGCAAAGATTCAAACGCCTTCTGCGCTGTACGCCCGCCTGGTCATCACGCGGTTCGCCGAGGTCCGATGGGGTTTTGCCTCTTCAACAGCATCGCAGTTGCTGCCGCCGTAGCCATCGATCAGCACAAGCTCGATCGGGTGATGATCATTGATTGGGACGTTCATCACGGCAATGGGACGCAAGACGCGTTTTGGGAAAACGAGCAAGTAGGATTCATGTCCATTCATCGCTACCCGTTTTATCCAGGAAGTGGCGCGGAACGAGAAACGGGCAAAGGCAAAGGACTCGGTTACACACTTAACGTGCCTGTTAAAGCCGGCACTTCGCGCGACCAATATCACAAAGCGTTTGTTAAGGGGACCAGTGAACTTGCCGAGAAAGTCAAACCACAACTCATTTTGTTAAGCGCCGGATTTGACAGTCATCGAGCAGATCCGATTGGTTCGCTTGGTTTGGAAGTCGAAGATTTCGTTACCCTTTCAAAACATGTGATTGCACTGGCAAATTCGCATTGCAAAGGAAAACTCGTCTCGATCCTGGAAGGTGGCTACAACGTCGACGTCTTGCCAGAATGTGTCGAAGTGCATCTCAAGGAGTTGCTCGCGGCGAGTGACAAAGCGAAGGGACCAAGCCCAAAGGACTAAGTTGGAATCGCGACGACATCGAGGTCGCCTATTTTGAGTCGAGTGAAATGACGCCGTCCCAACCGTCGGGCGCTTCGCGGTTGTGTTGAGCAATTAAGACCGTCAGGAAATCTTTCACTCGATCTTCTGCTGGAACTTGATGTAGAAGTTGAAAAGCGTGTTCCCAATCGCCAGTCTTCAACGCATCTACCGCCTGTTCGTAGACTGCTACATGTTCATCCGTCATGGCGGGATAATCTTTTTCGCTTGGAAGGAGTTCGCAAACCTCGAGGGAGGTTTGCATTCCGTATGGTTTCACCGTTGCGACGCGACGGGTACGGGCGACGGACTTTGGCACTCGCTTGCGAATGATATTCGCAGTTGTCTCGTCGAGAAGGATCGGCGCTCGAAACTTTTTGGTCATGCTCTCCAGTCGCGAGGCGAGATTTACGACAGGACCAAAGACAGTCACCTTCACGTGATCAACCGTGCCGATTTTTCCGGCGACTGCTTTACCGGTTGCGACTCCGATACCGACTCGGAAGTCCCGAAGTGACTGGCTATCGGTTTGGGCCGCGATTTCAAAAGCTTGGCGAATAGCGAGCGCGGCGTGGCATGCTCTTTCGGCCGAATCCTCTTGTCGCAGTGGCCATCCCCAGAAACCCATGGCAGCGTCGCCGTGAAAGTCTCCAACAACTCCACCTTGTTCCAAGATGTGATGAGTCATTACGCCGAGCGAATTGGAGACTCGGTTTAGCAGGCCCAGCAAATCATTTGCGGACTCCTCGGAACTGCGTGAGAACCCTCGCAGGTCGCAAAAGAGTACGGAGACATCCACCTCTTTTGGAGCCAATACTTGGTCTGGATCTTGCCATGCGAGAGCATCCAGAACGACTGGCGAAAAGAACTGCCGCAGGCTGGCCTGATTTCGCTGCAGCTGCTGTGACTCGCGAAGATTCGCGAGAGTCGTCGCAACGAGTTCGGTGAATTTTAGTTCGTCCTGCAGTTGATCTGGATCCCGCACAGCAGAATTACCACCAAATCCTCCGGACACATAAATCGCCCAGCCAGCGGATGCTTTTCCCGGTAGCGGCGTCGAGAATGCCCAATCGACGTTGCAGGCCTGAGTGTAAGTTGGGTTGCCTGGCTCCAGATCCATCGATTCCCAAACGTGCACGACGCTTTCAGCTTGTTCAATTGATTGGCGAATCAGGCGACCACTTGGCGCAAATTCATTTTCGTCGAGGGCGCGGCGATCCCAATGCAGGACGCTCACCTCTTCTTGTTCTGGCGCGGACACAACGACTGCCGCTGCTCGAGCCGTCGGGATGCTGTCGAGCATCAGGTTGGTGATTCTGACGCAAACCTCGATGTCGTTTGTCGAACCTGAAATGATTTCGGGAATGCGACTGAGCAGGTCGATCCGTTTGTCCGCATCCCGGAAACGGTAGTCTTGCAATAGATTCGAGCTAAAGGTTTTTTCCGTGACTGGCCAGGGTGTATCACTGGCCACGTGGACGTTTTCATCTGCCAGAGTGAAAGTTGTGGTACCAATGACGAAATGTTCGCCAGGCAGCAAGGCAAACTGTTCGACTTCGCGACCGCGAACAAAGATGGCGTTCGTCGCCGACTCGTGTTTAGTGACTGAAAGTTTGCCCCGATCCCAGCGAATGACGGCGTGCTGCCGCGAAACTAGACCGTCCCACGGGACAGACATCAGACCCGCATCGCGACCGAGCACCGCCGTCATCTCGGTGGG
>JBLHLE010001009.1:0-3507 GCA_047620805.1 Pirellulaceae bacterium | reverse complement strand
AGTCTTGCACTCGCGGCGGATCCAAGCGGATCGTGTGCAGCTTTTGAGTTGCTCTAAGCCACTCAAGCAATCGCCATTCGGGTTCGGTTTCTAGAGCGATCTCGGTCACCGAGCGAGCACGCTCCAGCCCCAGCCGCGTTGTCCAGCGGCCCTGTGCGGACATCGAGTCTCCTGCCATAAAGTCAATCGGACGTGCGAGGGATCGAACTGGCCCAAGATGGTAGAGCACCATCCGGAGGGCAGGCTTGGGGTCAGGGACGTTTATCAGGTGTTTAAACGGGGCAGATGGTCAGAGGGCGACGCGGCTAGGATGTTGGATGTGTTTTAGTTTAGCAAACGGTTGTGGATTGCCTGAACGAGGCAACTAAAAGGACCTGGAGGCGTGTCCTGGTTTGGGACAATTAGACGAGTTAGCGTTTCTTCTGGCAAGATTTTTCATGAACGCGAAATAGTATGCGTTGTCGAGCACCGCAACGAACCATGTTCGAGTCTTTCGACCCGACGGGCGCCTAAGATCTCGCCTAAACACCGGGAAAACGTCCCTGACCCCCTGGCCCTTTTTGGGCACCACACTTTCCTCGTAAATTGCTTCGACTGGGCACTCGGTCTCGCAGGCTCCACAATTGATGCATTCGTCGGTGTTCGGCAGTCGGAATATTTGTCCGCGCGGCATCCTCGTGCGTGAGCGTTTCGACTGTCTTTTTGCTGTTAGCCTTTTTCCGTGCCATGAAGTCCTCTTCAGCTTCCATTCAGTGGACCGTCATTCTTCCGATGACGGCAAAATGGTTTTGAATATTTGTTTTCAGTCGACTGCGTCGGTGTCCGGTTCATCCGGCTTCTGTTTTTCAATCCGCTTCAGTTCTTCGAGCGATTGATCAAATTGTTCGTCCACCGTTTGCGGCAGCGCTGTTTGCTGCAGTTGATAAGCCGCGTATTGCGACTCGGCTTTGCCCCTGGCTTGATCATGGGAAATTTTGCCCGCGTGGCTGAGAATTTCTCGATCGCTCAGTTTGAGAAAGTCATCGAGTTTGGCGATCCAAGCGGCCATCGTCATCGGTTTGCGATTAAGGGCCTGTAGCTCCGCAAATTCGAGAGTGCTTCAATCTCTTTTGCTTGAAGGTAGTTCTTGGCGATGGTGACATCTGCCTTGCGTGGCTTTTCTCCGCTCCACGATGTGAGGCCCATGTTCGGCTGTGAGGCGTCGGTTCGCTTGTGGACAATTTCGGCAGCCGTGTGTCCGTGAGACGCCCAGTGCATTTTGTTTTGTACGGTCTTGAAGAACATCGTCGAGGCTTCGATGGCCGGGTCGTAATCGATACTCATGGCATAAATGTCGAGCACCTTTCGCCAGAAGACACGCTCAGACGACCGGATATCGCGGATTCGCGCGAGTAATTCCTCGAAGTATTGCCCGCCCCCGGCTTGTTTGAGCCGGGCGTCATCCATGGCGAATCCCTTGACGAGATACTCTCGCAGCCGCTCGGTTGCCCAGATGCGGAACTGCGTCCCTCGGTGGGAGCGGACCCGGTAACCGACGGACAGAATAGCGTCGAGATTGTAGTGGTTTACGCGGTATTTCTTGCCATCGGCACCAGTTGTCAAGCATTCCTTGACAACTCGATTTTCGACCAGTTCGCCTTCTTCGTAGAGGTTCTTGAGGTGGAGGCTGACATTCTGCTTGCTTGTCTGGTATAGGTCTGCCATGTGAGCCTGACTCAGCCAGATCGTCTCGCCCTCAAAGCGGCATTCGATGCGTGTCTGCCCATCTTCGGTCTGGTAGAGCAGGAACTGGCCCTCGGGCGGCTGTTCGGCTGGAAGATTCTCGTCGCTCATGCGTTGGCCTCCAGCGGAGGACTGTCAGCGGTTGCGGCGTCGATCATCTGGTTGAATGCCTGTTCGACTTTCGACTCAAAATCTGAGTCGATCTCATAGACATCGGTGAATTCGGCAAAGTCCCAACGTCCGTATTGCCCCAGATTATTGATGCCCGGAACCCAGTAGGTTTCCATCGTCGATTTCTTTTCCTTGGCATCTTCGCGACGGTAACCTTTGATTTCGACAATCAACTGAAGCAGATCGTCGCTGCCGTCCGGCAAAGAGGGACGACCATCGTCAATCAGAACGATGAAGTCAGGGCGATACTTGCGTGATTCCGATCCGTACCTGTAGGGCACTTCCAAGCCAAGATTATGATTCTTGACATACGCCTTCACACGAGGATGAGCCTCGTCAACACGGCAGAATTCCGCCTCCCAGTCACTGTCGAGGATCACCCAGTTGATGTGGCAGCGACGAGAGTCGGTTTCGTAGCGATCGGTCTTGGAAGTATTGAAGTTAACAAACGCGGTCGAACTGATCGGATTGTACGGATCGAGCTACTTCGCTACTTCATTTACGTCAATCAGCGATGCTCGATCCTCTGGCGGCTCTTGCCTGCCGACGTGCGCTTGCATCGGTGCCTCGGGTAGTGTCTCGTTTGCTTCGGCTTCGCTGTCTTGTCTTTAGTCGGTGTTGGCTCCTTGATCGTCGTCCGCTTGCACTGAATCATGCCTTTTTCGACGGCACTATCACCTTCGTAAATAATAACATCAGAACGACACCAGCTCCGGATCGACTGTCAAATCCTAGGTCTTCAGCGAGTTTGAGTCGCACTACTTGCGCGGCCCGATTAGCGAGTTGGGCGGACGCTTTTCATGTAATAGTCGATGTTAGTTTTCGCAAGACGATGTTTTTGAGTCAGCTGGATTCTCTCGCCGTTTATTTCGAGAGTAGTCGGACTGAGAAACTGCGGTACAGCCAGATCGAACAAGGCATGGTGATTCGGGCAAAGCACCATCATGTTGGTGTTTGAATCCGCTCCATCATGCGGTGAGCCAAGTGGGCGAAGGTGATGGACTTCCGCGTAAAACTTCTCCTCACCGTATTGAAGGGCCACGCCACAAATCTGGCACTTAAATTCATATAGAGCCTTTAACTCATTGGCTTTTCGGGAGTCCCGAATTATCCGTGAGACAACGGTTTCGATGCGGGCGGGTGGCTCGGCGGTGTCGTAAGCCACGGCGGGCGGATCATTCACTAACTCCCAAAACGAATGTTCGATCTCAATTGGCACGGTCGTGAACGAACGAGCGTAGCTGGTCCAACTCCAGTCGGGGAACGTCTGTTGAACGAGCGAAATAGGAATTGATGGTTTAATTGCCTGAAGTTCAACAACCGGCACAAAATAGCGAATACTGTTGCCCCAATTTCCGCGTATTGGTTCGCCTCCGACTCGACCGTGTGCCCGCAGATCGCCGTGCATCGAAGGGATGAGGATGACAACGCGTTCGCCGATTTTCGCTAGTTTGTTGACGGGCCACTTGCCAGCAGGTCCGCCACCTAGGTTCTTCTTCAGGTATGCATCAAAATCAACATTGGCGCCAATCGTCATGTGCGTGATTGTCATGCGTCGCACTCGATACTATTGGGGACTCGTTCTCCCACGTCGTTTCTACCGAACACCGAACT
>JBLHLE010001008.1:0-3517 GCA_047620805.1 Pirellulaceae bacterium | reverse complement strand
GCCTGCAAATAGTCCTGCAAGACTTGAAGCAGATCGTCTGTGGCTTCAATGTTTCCTCGCCGCACCTGCTCCAATACGTCTTCTGCGTCGTGAGCGAGTCTAACCGCGACATCCAATTGCATGAAGCCTGCCACACTTTTTAAGGTATGAAACTCGCGAAATACTCGATGCACGTTTGAATGCGAGCGATTCGCTGTAAACACAACCATCGCAGCCGCTGCTGACGTCAAGCGAGTCTTTGCCTCGCTGTGCATCTTCTCCAAGATCTGAGGGTCTACTGCACCCCAGTTGTTTTCGATCGTCGTGCTGTTCATTTCTGTACGCCCAAAAATTGGATTGCCAACTCATTTCGAGAATGGAAGAACCGGAAGGTGAAGTACTGCACAATGTCAGCTGATTGCGCAATCATGCCTCTTAGCAAATGAAGCTTAGGTTAAGCGACGCGACGCGACGCATTACGTCGCAGTTTCTCAATCAGCTGCCGATCTCAACTCGACTGCGAGCCCATTTTCGGCTGAAAAATTCGTCGGTCGTAATGTTCGTAACGATCGCATCGAGTTGTCTCCCGCCGGCGTGACTATCGCAACGCCCCATCCGCTCTAACTTTGGCACTACGTGTCGAAAATAGAGTATGTTTTTAATAGGAATTTGCGCTCAGGATGCGTGTTCGCAATTTATGGGGCCGACATTCCCAGCAAAAATGCGAGACCGTCTGGACGTACATTTCGCCAATTCGCCTCGACCCATGACTCGGTAAATATGAACGAAACCAGCCAGCCTGACAGCGCTACGAATCGCGATGACCTAGCGACGATACTCGCCAGCCATCGAGAGCGAGCTGCGCGCTTGTTGGAATCTCAACGCTCTCGTGTTCAACGCTTCGACCAGTTGCTCAATCGAAACTTCGATGAGTTCGTCGCTCAGGCCGCCACGATTTCCGGCGGCAGCAGCTTCAGTCAACCGCAGAATCTCGAAGATGATTCCGCGTCGATTCGACCGCTTTTGGACTCCTTTTGGGAACGTCTAGAAGAACGCTTCGACGACATCCAGAACGCAACCGCCCAGGCTCCGCCGCAAGATGCGGCCGTTCACGAACCAAATTATGAGAGCAATCGGGAGCACCAAAACGAGATCGACGCGTTAGAGGAGCAAGTCCGCTCGCTCCAACAACAACTACGATCTTCCGTCGCCGAAAAAGGCACGCTGACGACTCAAATCGACGAATTGAAAGAGTCACTGGGACATGAACAACCCGTTGGACTCGATTGGGAAGCAGAAAAACGCCGCGTCCTTGCTGCTCTAGAAGCCGATGTCGGAGAAGTCAGTGAAGCCTCCGCTACAGATCGAAGCGACGTGCAAAACACCATACGAATCAGCGATCGTATCATCGCCGAAAAAGACCGCGAAATTTCTGAACTCAACCGCTTGCTCGAACACCAATCCGGTAATATCGGCGAGGTCGCGATCGGTGCCGCTGCCATTGGTGCCACACTCGACAACAATGAACTAATCCAACAGGAACGCGGACGACTTGTCCATCTACAGCAAGAGTGGACGGAAAAACTCCGTAAAGCCGAAGTCGAAATCTCCATCGAACGAGCTACGTTCGCTCGCCAAAAAGCTGCTTTCATGTCCGAAAAACAAAAGATTACCGAGCTGCTCGAAAAGAACAATCTCTCGCTCGATGACGTCAACGAAGAACCTGATAAGGAAGTTCGCCGTGGACGGTGGCGCGAAAAACTCGGTATCACCCCCGAAGACATCTACGAATAACGAAGACATCTACGAATAACGAAGACATCTACGAATAACGAGACCGCTCGGCAACGAGTAGCGTTTGCTACTTAACTACTCTGAAACCGAAACGACGCGCCGCTGATACTCTTCCAAAGCGAGGCGAATGGATTCAAACGCGATACGCTCCAGCGGTATTTCACGCGGCTCGACAATCAGGTATCCAGCTACCTCTGACGTCTGGCTGACAATCGCATCAAATGATTCCACTCGACCAATAAAGAACAGGTCGACCACGGCATAGCAAACTTCCCGAAACGGGTAACTGTTTGGAAACGAACAAAGAAAGTCGAACGCTGTAAGCTTCAACCCTACTTCTTCCCAGACCTCTCGCTCGAGAGCAGCTTCCGCCGACTCGCCGAGGTCGACAAAACCACCGGGAATTCCAAGACCCCCCTTCCCCGGATCGAGAGCGCGCTCGAGCAAGAGAATTCGCTCCGTTGAATCCGACAAGACCGCCCCCGCAGACACGGCGGGATTAAAGTAAAACGTCCAATCGCAACTCGAACAGCGAAATGGATTGGCGCCGAGTTCATTGGTCGGGGCGCTACAACGCGGGCAAAATTCGAACGTATCCGTGACGTCTTTCACTAACCACCTCCATGCTTTTTGCGGGCGTCGCAATTTCTGCTGGCCCACTACTTATATCGTATCGCCGTCGACCAAATTCTGTGCGCGGCAGTTCTTAGCCTGCCCGAACAAACTTCAGCGAACGCGTTCTCGAGCCCCAGCCGAACGGACAAGTTGCTGCAGCGCTCCCAGCGATTGAGCTCCGATCACACCTCGACCGTTACAAACAAACGCCGGTACGCCTGTAATCCCCAATTCATGACAGCGCTGCCAGTCGGCGTCAACCAACGCTGAAAACTCCGCAGTCTCCAACGCTTGGTTAGCAGTCTCAACAGAAAGTCCCAATTGCCGAACGACTTCGTCAAGAGTATCGGACGCAGCCAGGTTGTTCCCTGCGACAAAATACGTTTGGTACAGCAGATTATGGATTTGCTTGCCGGCGCCAACCGATTCCGCCCACTTGGCCAGCTCCTGAGCGCGTCGACTATTGTAAGTCATTGTGCGATCACCGTAAGGCAATCCCTCGTCTGCCATCCGTTCAGCCATGGCCGCCTGTGACGCCTTGACGTCGATCCCGCGTCCCGCAAAGAGCTGCTGCAAAGATTGCCCCTCCGGCGGTGTCGCGGGATGCAACGGAAAGAGAATGACTTTTAACGACAAGTGAAACTGATCCAACAGCGAATCTATACGAACCGTACAGAGATAACACCAAGGTCAGATATAGTCGGTGAACATTTCCAGTTCGATGGGTTCCACGACGCGGCACTCTCTAGAAGTAAACAGGGCTAGAAGTAAACAGGGCTAGAAGTAAACAGGGCTTTCAAACCACCAGCGGCTTTACAACGTACAAAGTTTACCGAACTGAGACAAATGTCGCGCTGCTCCATGCCGGTAAAGCGAAAGTGGTACGTCGCCGACAATCCGACAGGCTTCTTTTGTTCCATTGGAAATCCCATCGACGGATTCATCGCCCGAATCCCCTGCCCTTCCAACTCCGTTACGATACTTCGGCCAACTTCGTTGACTCGTTGACTCGTTCGCCAACCCGCTTTGGCGAACCTTCAAAACCGTCGGATGATTGCTCTCTATCTCATTTTATTCGCCCCGCATGTATGTGTATAGGCAGCTATGTTAGTAGAAAAGTTACTCCTCG
>JBLHLE010001007.1:0-3520 GCA_047620805.1 Pirellulaceae bacterium | reverse complement strand
AGCAAGGCGTAGATTCTGCAAATGGCGATTAGTTGGCGAGGATCGGGATCTGGAAACTGCGTTAGCTTTTCAACGACGCGGCCAATGAACTCGTGACGATTCGATTCGTTCGTCTCTTTCATCCGACACAGCGCGATCAATCCGTTAAGAATCGTTTCCACGTTCTGCTCCGCGTAAACCTTATTCTCCCATTGCGAAATCACTTGCCGCTCGATCGCAACTCGAGCGGCGTGACGAATCCATGGATCGGGGTGTCCCAAATGCGGCCACGCAAACGCCACCGCTTGAGGCTGAGCTTGGGCGTGAAGCGACTCCAGTTTTCGTCGCAGGACGTGTAATTCACTCAGTTCGCTGACGGCGTTTTCTTTCGGCATCTCTCCCTTCCAAGAGACGCGATAAAGAGCCGACTGCGAGCCGCGTCCGCCAGTAATGAAATACAGATTGCCGTCCAAGCCAAATTCGAGATCGCAAACATTTAGCGGTGCGCCGTCGAGAAACGATTCGTATTCGAACGAGTACGAAGCGCCAGCGACTTTCGGATGGGCCGCCAGTATCCGTCCGTTTTGCCAATCACCTAAGAACAATGCCTTTTGATATTTGGCAGGAAATTTGGCCTTCGTTCCGAACACTACCCCCGTCGGAGACCCCAAGCCGACGTCCAAATTGCTGGGCAAACTGTCAGGGTAGTACGCGGGCCATTTCCCCGTTCCCCAACGCCAACCGTATTCGCCACCGGATACAATATGATTGACTCGAATCGGTCGATACCAAGGCGCACCAATGTCCCATTCCATATCCGCGTCAAACGTAAACATGTCGCCGTGACGATTGAACGCGGCATCAACTTGGTTGCGAAATCCGCCGGCAATTATTTGCCTTTGCGCGCCCTCGGCATCCATTTTTAAGATGTAACCCACTCGATTGTCATGACCAACGTCGCGGGAATTTGGCAACAGCCAGTCGTTTCGCGGGTTGCGATATGGTGACGATCCCAACGTGTTGGACGGAAACGAGCAATCATTTCCAATCACAACATAGATATTGCCATCCGGCCCCAAACGCATTTGATTCGAACCATGTCCATAACGACTGCGATAATCGAAGTGGAGAATGGTTTGCTGACTCTTGTATTGATCGTCCCCATCGCCGTCCCGCAATCTGACGATTTTCTGGCTATTGGTCGCGTCGACATAAACACTACCATGTGCCCACAACACACCGCGACAATGTTTCAGCGTATTGTCGAGACGTTCAAACTTCGCAGAGTCCGCGCGTTCTGACAACGTCAGCCGAGCGACTCCGGTGCCGTCCAAGCCGAGAATGATCCGCCCGCGATCATCAATCGACATGCTGATCCAAGAATCTTCACCAGCTTGGGCCGTACGCAACAGCTCCACGGCAAAGCCTGGCAAACAACGGATAGCATCCGGCGGCAGCGATTCCTCGGCACGGGCGATTGCGCGAAACTGCAGAGCAAATCCGCACGCTACGAGCAGAACGAATCGAAAACAACGTGAGCTCATTCGTACATCCAGTCTAAATCTAGCGGCTTCCGAATCCGAAACGTCAATGCCTGCAGCTGATAGTTCTCACGAGGATTGCTGAACGGGTCCAGAGTTGGCACCTACAAATACTCTCTGCGCGAACTCCGCTGGGCTCGGATAGTCTTGCCGGTCCACAAATGCGGTCGCGAACGCAGTCATGAATTCAACGACGAATTCAACGACGAATTCAACGACGAATGCAGCTACGGGAAAACTACGGTGAGTCCCCCTGCAGGATCTTTAGCAAAGCTTCCTTCTGTCGGATCCGAGCCAAATCGACCGCTGTATAGCCGTCCTTGTTTTTGAGACTCGCGTCCGCGCCTGCGGCCAGCAAGAGCGTCGTGACTTCTTCGTTGCCCTCGCGAGCTTCAGAAACGGCATGCAATACAGTGCTGCCGCGAATCGTCTTAGTTCCAAGATCGCAGCCAGCGTCCAACAGCGCCTTTACAATTGGCAAGCGTCCTCGACTAACCGCCATGTACAGCGGAGTGGTACCGCTCTTGCTTTGCGAATCGATATTCGCGTCGTGTTCCAGCAATAACTTAACGATTGGCAGATGGCCGTTTTGAGCGGCGAAAAAAAGTGGCGAAGCACCGTCGTTGGTTGGCGTTTCAATCTTGGCACCAGCTTCGAGTAGCGTCTTTGACACCTCCGTGTGACCGCGTTCGGCAGCCAGCACGAGCGAAGTTGTTCCATTTTTCATTTGAGCGTTTATGTCCATTCCTGCAGCCAAAAAACGTTTCGCCAGTTTGACGTGGCCGCCGCTGCACGCGTAGTGCAAGGAATTAGTACCGTGCAGCGCAACCACCGCTTCGTCGGCGCCGGCTTTCATCAACGCATCAAGCATTTCTTCGTGTCCGTTCTGAACCGCAAGATGCAGTGGCGTTGTACCGTCGATCGAGGTCGGATCGATTTCGATCTTGGCATCTAGCAGGAGACTCAGTGCTTTCGTATGTCCGCCGCGAGCGAGCCAGTGCAAGGGAGTCAAGCCTTGTTGATCCGCTGCGCCGGCGGCACAGCCCGCCCCAAGCAACAACGTCATGGAATCGAAATCGCCAGCGCCAGCAGAATAGTGGAAGACCGACGCCTTGCTACGCGTGATGGCCAACGGATCCGCCTTTGCACTGAGCAGCAGTTTGACCTGTTCAACCTTACCACTGCGGGCGGCCCAGTGGAGCGGTTTCATACCGTCGGTGGTAGTGGCATGTACATTCGCGCCCGCTTCGATGAGTGTATTGGACAATTCGAGATCGTCTCGCTGTACAGCCCAATGGAGCACCGTCGCACCAAGTCGCTTGTCAGTCGCATTGACTTTGGCTCCGCCGGACAGCAGTAACTCCACTATTTCGCGAAAGCCGCGATGAGCCGCCACGGACATTGCGCCGTAACCTTGTGCATTCTGAACGTCCGGCGATGCATCTTTCAAAGCCGCTTTGGTCGCCTCCAAATCACCAGCGGCCACAGCATCAAGCAACTTCTGTTCGCTACTTTTGGGAGCCGCTACCTCCTTTGCCGGTTTCCCAGCGTCCTCCGAAGCAGATGCCGGCTGTTGGGCGCACAGCTCGCTGCCGAAGCCGAACAAGACGAACAAGACGATCAAGGCAAACGTCATCGCAATTTGCGAGAATAGTTTCTTCCACATCAGGAAACTCCAACTAACTCGATTTCGTTCACTTCAGCGCCCACAGACCAACGAGGAACCTACGCGTTAAGAATCTAGTGAATGTGATTAGTCTATCGCGAAGAAATTCGATTCTCAAGTTTTAACATTTCCACCGCTCAATTTTAACCTCGCCAACGATTTACGATGTCGAAACCGGATACGAATCGTCAGGAAACAGCACCAAAACAGCTTTGTAGCTGGCTGTGTCTTCCTCAACCCTGCGGTCGGCGGAACTTCGCCACATTAACATCCCCGGTAGCGAACTTAATCCTCCAGTCGCGTTCGACGGTCTCGACGGCGCCCCCCCGGGGTT
>JBLHLE010001006.1:0-3528 GCA_047620805.1 Pirellulaceae bacterium | reverse complement strand
CCGATGGTGGCGCCGACGCGACGTTGTCGGTTCAAACCGATGAGGGACTTGGCAACACGGGCGGCGATTTGGTCGTCTTAACAGGCGGAACACTGGCCCTTGGCGGCAATATTGACGTCTCCGCAGGCGCCGATCCAGGACTGCAAGGCGGTACCTTGATCAGCAGTGGAGTCAATACTATCGATACCGTCAACGTCGACACGGCGGCAACCATCGTTAGCACTAGCGGCACACTTGAAATCTCGACCACGTTAAATACCGATCCTTTGGCAAGTGGCACTGGAGCCACTGTCACCTTTGACGGTACCGGCAACACGAATGTTTCGGGCGTCATCGGTAGTGCAACAGGCACCGGCGATGCCATCATCAAAGAAGGCACTGGCACAACCACCTTCGCTGGGGTTAACACCTACGATGCCCTCACAAATGTCAATGTTGGAGTATTGGCACTCAGCGGCGCTGGAACACTCGGTGTCGTTGGCGCGGTCGGCAGCGGAAGTGAGACCATCGTTGCCGATAGTGCTACCTTGCTGCTCAACGGTTTCGGTGGAGCAGTATCCACTGCGGAGGGTGTCAGCATCCTCGGCTCTGGTTTCAACGGCCAGGGAGCCATAAACAGTACGAGCTTGGGTGGAGTGTTGCATTTCGGTTTCCACATCAACAGTGATGCCCTCGCCCTGGACTTGAATAATAACGGCGGCATGTTAGGCGGTGGCGACCCCACTTCATTCCAGAACTTCTTCGGCTCGGCCGCACTTGGCGACGGACCTGGTGGCCGCGGCCTCGACTTCGACAACGATGCCGATTTTATCAACGCTGGCGTCATTGGACAGAACGACAATTACAGCAACCTGTGGATTGGCATCATCGATGCCACATCGGATCCAGGTAGCTGGACGTTCCACAATAATGGCGACGACGACGTTGCAGGCATCTGGGTCGATATCAACGGGAACGGCACCTTCGAATCGTCGACGGCTGGACTCGGAGACAATCGCGGCGAGCAGGTTTCCTACGAAAACACGGGCGTAAAAACTGTCGCCCTGAGTGGAATCCACCTCGTAGCGTTCACTCACCGCGAAGGAGGTGGCGGCTCGAGCGCCGACTTCCGGATCAAATCTCCCAGCATGACGGCCGAAGAAACCGTTAACGAAAACTCAGCCAACCAAGGCTTCTGGTTATCCGGCACGCCAAATATCGCTGAAGACGTCATCATGGCCGGCGCTGCGACGATTAGCTCAGCCAGTGGCGAATTACAACTCCCCAACGGAGTCGTCGCCTCCTCGGAACTAACATTCGGCGGCTCTGGAACAGTTGACGTTGTCGGCGTCTTGACTGGTGGTAGCCCAATCAACAAGATCGAATCAGGTACCGTGGTCCTCGCCAACGGCGGCAATGATTTCACCAACACGCTAACTGCTAGTGCTGGTACCGTATCCGTCGAAGCCGACGGCGCCTTAGGCGACATCGCTGGCGCGACGGTGGTCAACGGAACGCTCGAGTTCTCCGGCACGTTTGACTACACCGAACTCGAATTGATCGACTTGGAAGGAACGGTCTCTAATACGGGAGACACGTTGGTTTCAGCGCCCATTACGCTGACTGGCAACGGCACACTAAGTTCCAGCTCCGGTACGCTGTCTCTACTCGATGGTGTGGACGCCACTCTCAACGCTCCCGTCAATGTTACGTTGACGTTTGACGGCGCTGGCGATGTGGAACTGATGAGTGACTTTGGCAACGCTCTGAACACCACGACGTTCGCGGATAGTCTGGCGCATTACGGGTTCCATATCAACAATGATGCTTCGGCGATGGACCTCAACAGCAACGGTGGCATGATGGGTGGCGGTTCCCCATCGACATTCAACAACTTCTTTGGATTCTCTTTGCTCACCGACGGTCCTGGCAATCGTGGATTGGACTTCAACGACGACAACGACTTCCGCAACACTGGATCCATTGGTCAAAACGACAACTACAGCAACCTGTGGCTTGGCACGCTGCACGTTGACGCGGCAGATGCGGGAGTCTGGGGCTTGCGCAATGCAGGCGACGACGACAGAGCAGGTCACTGGATCGACTTGAACCAAAACGGCGTCTTTGAATCCAGTACCGCCGGGCTTGGTCAAAACCGAGGTGAACAGCTTTCCTGGGAAAACACCGGCAATAAGCAGGTCACTTTGGCGGCCGGAGACTATTTAGTTGCCTTTACTCATCGCGAAGGTGGCGGTGGCTCGCGAGCCGACTTCCGCTTCACGTCACCCGGCGACGCGGAAAGAATCATCAAACCTAGCGACCCGGCGCAAGCAGGATTGTGGAATTTCACTATTGGGGCCAACAACCAAGTTGTCAAACAAGGCAGCGGTACCGCGACCATGTATGGCGACAATAGCTACAACGGTCTAACTACCGTCAATGGAGGCACGCTGGTTGCCGCTCACGAAAACGCTCTCGGCTTGAACGCTTCCACGGTCGATGTCGGTGAAGGAACCGTTGTCAACCCTGGCGGTACTCTTGGTATCCAAGAACACACAATGCCGGCTCCCGCATTGGGACCCGTTATTATCGCCGAAGATATCGTCACCAATGGCAGTGGGGCCGCTGACCGATCTGGAAGCGTTGTCAACATCGCTGGTGACAATACGTTGATTAGCAATGTCTCAGGTTCACTCGCCAACAATCCAAGCTCGATCGTATCGCTCGGATCCGAAGCGGGTTCGTTGACCATTGACGGCGATATTGAAGGCGATGGATTTGGCGCGATCACTTTTGGTGGAGCGGGCGATGTCGTGGTCAACGGTACGATCAGCAATGAAGGAGGCGTCGGGTACGGCGTTGGACTGGACCATTTTGGATTCCATATTAACAACGATAACCTCGCACTGAACCTCAATGGTAATGCGGGCATGATGGGTGGTGGCGACCCGACGACGTTTAACAATTTCCAAGGTCAAGCGTTACTAACGGACGGTCCAGGAAATCGTGGCTTAGACTACAACAACGACGCCGATTTCCGTTCGCAGGGCGCTATTAATCAAAATGACAATTACAGCGACCTATTCGTCGGTACGGTAAATGTCAGCGCTGCAGCCGCGGGTCCATGGACATTTGACTTCATCTCCGATGACGATCGAGTTGGATTTTGGATCGACCTCGACCAAGACGGCACGTTTGAATCCGATGGGTCGCTGAACGACAACCGCAACGAACAAATAACTTGGGACGACGGTACGGCTCGCAGTGTCGATCTCACCGAAGGTACGTACTTGGTTGCCTTCACTCACCGCGAGGGCGGTGGTGGATCGCAGATCAACATGAACGTTACGTCTCCGACGTTCGGCCCCGCTACACTGAAGCCAACAGATCCCGCGCAACTCGGTGTCTGGAGGCCCTATGTCACCGCTGGACTTGCCATTGATCCTGCACCTTTCCTCGACAAGTCTGGCACCGGAACTGTCGTGCTCAATTCTGCAAACGCCTATGACGGTCCGACTGATATCAGCGGCGGCACGCTGGTCGCCGCCG
>JBLHLE010001005.1:0-3529 GCA_047620805.1 Pirellulaceae bacterium | reverse complement strand
TCTTTAACTGTAGCTGATCCCGAGGGCGGCGAGGTCCCAATTAAGCTGCTCGACTACCCCTGCTGGGCGGCCCCAATTCTGTCCCACGGTCTGCTGTATGTCCGTGGCAAGGATTACTTGGTTTGCCTCGATCTCACGCCCTAATCGAATTGGCCCTAATCGAATTGGCCAGTAATCGAATTGGCCAGTAATCGAATTGGCCAGTACGCGGCGTTCGACTCAGCTCGCGCTGGTGCTGACGAAATCGGAAAAAGCTTGTCGCGATTCGCGGATGGTTTCGTCGTAGGAGGTTGTCGCGAGGTCTTCGCCCATCAATTCCAACTCGTAGAATCCCTCGTAGCCGCGGGCGTCAAGTCGCTGGACTATCTCGCCGAGTGGCACGGAGCCGTTTCCAAGGACGCAGCGGTTCGGTTCACCCTCTGGAGCAATCCGCCCGTCGCCAAGCTGAACGAGAGCTAAGTGTGGTACCAAGTGTTCTATCTTTGGCAGCCAGTGGAGGTCAAAGCCAAAGTGATAGCAGTCCAGCACCATTTTTAGGTTGGGGTGGGAGAATTGATCGAGTGTTCCAATCGTTTCTTCGACGGTTGTTAGGAACGTCCAGTTGGACGCACAGCCCGCGTGCATGGGCTCTAACGCCAGAGTGACTCCATAGTCCTCGGCCATTGGGAGAAGCTCTTTGAGGGCGTTGCGGAGCAGTCTTCGAGCATGGTTGCTGGTATGACCAGCACGAGAACCGCTATGGACGATTAAGCAACCAGCGTCGAGTCGACTTGCGGTCGCGATCGCTTCGCGACAATCGGCGATACAATCGCGAAACGAAACCCCGTCGCTGCCCGTGAAACCACCGGCCCAATGGAGGCTGGAGACTTGTAGGTTGTATTCGTGTAGGAGTTCGATTCCTTTCGCTTCGCCAAAGTCGGAAAGCTTTTGACGCCAGACTCCAATCCCTTCGATTTCCGAGAGCGAGTATCGCTGAACATCTTCTTCAAAGGTCCAGCGGAGAGTCGTCATCTCGTTGATTGCAAGTCTTGCCATCCGTTGCTTGCTCCTTTGTGGTCTCGCGTCCACTTTGAGACTTGGTTGCCCAACAAGTCGTGTCCCGAACTCGTGTGATTTCGAATTCCTGTTTTCAAACTCACTGGAATGGGTTGTTCCGATCCTTGGCCCTTAACAGCGGTCGGCTAGTATGTGGAATCACCCAAAAAATGTAAAGTGCTTCACAACGCGAATTGGTCGCTAGCAGCGTCCGTCAAAGGCAGCCCAAAGGGCCATTTGTTAAGTGCTATCACGCTTCGAGTGGTAGCAAACAGTCACGTGTTTGCAGCCTTCGAATTGACGTAACTCTGTTCCACTGCTTTTCTTCGCTGCGTCACGTTTTCGACGGCCGCGGCGTGCAAGCATCATTCGCGACACGGCATTCGAGTAACAAAAACCGTTGAAAGATATTTCCGAATAATCGGTTTTTTCAACAAGGTTTACCTTTCTTACTCAACTTCCACGAAAGGACTAACCGATACTACCGTCACGAGCAGTAGGTGTACGTGAGAAGCACGTACCGAAAATAACGGCCTGAATGAGAAGGTTGGATTATCACCATGTCGATTAAGCGACTATTTACATGGCTCTTGGCGATAGGATTGCTCAATTGCGCGGTCCACCAAGTACACGCTCAACGATTTACTCCGTTCATTGAACCGGGTGTATTTGAGCACGACATGCAATTCTTCGCTCCAGCTGAATTGGGCGATTTCGGGAAACCTCCCAAGCCTCAGCCTGGTTGGTTTGGCTCGCTAGACCGAGTCTACATGTACGTGTCGAGGCCTCAGGCGGAAGTCACGTATACCGAGGGTGACTTTACTTGGGGTAAACGGCTCGATCTCGGTTACATGACCGAAGAGAATCACGGCTGGCTGATGTCGTACCTGAATATCGACGGTCCAAATGCTTTCGACATTTTGGAGGTCGAGCGGATCAACCGAATCTTCACTCAAGACGATCCGATAAACGGTACGGGCGAAGAGTTGGAAGCTGACCAGAACAATGGTACTCCCCAATCTCGCAAGCGAACCTACTTTTTGCACGACAGTGTGAACTCAGCCGAGTACTCAACATTTGAGATCAGCAAGATCTTTCGTCGGAAGCAACTTCACCACGGCGGTGTTTTAGAGCCGTTCTTCGGTTTCCGGTACAGCAAGTTCACCGACCTGCCTCGCAACGATACGTACACTCGCTTCGATGCAACGGGTGCTCCACTGCCCGGTCCTCCTGGCGGAACACCTCTCCTTACGCTACCCACGACGACCGGCGTTATCGAAGAACTGATAAGCGAATCTGCAAAATTTGACAACTACATGGTTGGTGGTCAACTCGGTGCCCGCCTGAATTGGTGGCAAGGCCGGTGGAACCTATCTACGGAAGTCCGAGCTTTTGGTTTGCACAACTTCCAAATCCATCGCGGCATCAACAACACGACAACAACACTATACGACGGTGGTGCAACGGACTCGGCAGTTGTCATGGTTGATCGTCAACGCACGTTCACTGACAATCACATGGACGAGTTTGTTTTCGGAGCGGACGTTCGAGCTCAAGCTGCTTTTGAAGTAACACGAGACATCGCGCTTCAATTCGGCCTGCAGTTCACTGAATTTGGTCGCGGTGTCGGCCGAGGCTTCGTCTCTAACGCCAATGACGAAAGCGTCACGATGGCGGGAGCCACATTCGGGATCTACGTGCGACGTTAGCGGCGAACCACTCGCCGAACGAACATGCACAGGGGGGCTAGGATGCCGAAGTTTTGCTTCGGCATCCTTCGTTTCTTGCTTCAGTCGCCGCCACGATGCAGTTTGTGGAAAACTTCTCTCGGCAAAGGAATTGAGCCGGAGAGACAATTTGGCGAAGTTCTGGTGCCGGAAATTCTGGAGGCAGGCACGCCAACAAATGAAGTCTTACGAGGGCAAAAAAAAGAGCTGCAGGTTTCTCAACCGCAGCTCCCATGAGTCGATTTGTTTTGGGATCAACTAGCTCTTAGTGGCAAGCATTTTTCGCAGTTCACCGAGTTCGACGCTTAATCGGTGTCGAAGGGGGCTCTCTGGGCGCAATTCATCCAATAACGCTTCAGCTTTTTGGAACGAATCTTCTGTAGGTTCCCGGCCAGTGAACAACTTGTTGAAACTACGTTGAACTTCCGCTTCGGTTAGCAACTTAACCTCTCCCAAAAAAACAAGGGTAATGAATTCGTACGGGATTTCACAAACCCCTACGATCAGTGTACACAAAACTCTGCCCACTCTTCAATTCTAAAACTTGATTTCGCACGTGCAATAGCAACTTTAGCAGGTGCCATCTACGAAGTGGTCTTTTGTGCGAATACTTCGCTGAGATGCTTGGACAGGTTAGCGACGTACTCTCTTCTGAACAATACAGATCTCGCCAGAGCGAACACGTCGACCGGCGTTCCGAACTCCAGAGCGGGTTGTCACCGCCTGTGCGATCAGAAAATGCAACGACACTCAAATGAATGGGGATA
>JBLHLE010001004.1:0-3530 GCA_047620805.1 Pirellulaceae bacterium | reverse complement strand
TGGAATCCGAGTAGAGGAATCGTACAACGAAATCGTTCAGGGGTCCCTCCTGGGGATTTCGCGCGAGGTCACGGGATTGGCGGCGAGTTCCCTTGGTGAATGGCATGCGTTGGGCGGATTTTGGGGGATCGTAGTTTTCGCTTTGACCATTTTGATTTGCATCATCGGCTTAACCAAGTTGCGTATTCGCGGCCCTGAGTATTATGCTCCCTGCATGGTCTTAATGTCCATTTTGGCTTTCTATAACTATCGAAATGGAATTCATCAATTGAGTCACTACACTCGAAACATCATCTTACTGTGGTTAGTTGTGATGGCGTTGGCGCGTCTGATTCATCTATTGCGACCTCGCCCTAGTACCCAGCGATTGCCATCGACACGACTTCCTGGAGTTCGCTGATTATGTGCGGAATCGCTGGTTTTTCGAATTGCCTGTTGCGGCAGGATGAGGCCACATCGATACTTCACAGGATGACGAATGCGCTGACGCATCGAGGTCCGGATGCGAGTGGCGTTTGGAGTGATCCCGAGGCGGGAATCTATTTGGGGCATAGGCGGCTTGCGATTGTCGATCTATCGGAGCAAGGACGCCAGCCAATGCAATCGGCGTGCGGGCGATACGAAATAGTTTTCAATGGTGAAATCTACAACTTTCAACAGCTTCGTGCAGAGTTGGAAGAGAACTTGTTCGCAGCGTGGCGAGGGCACTCCGATACGGAAGTCATGCTAGAGGGATTTCGGCAGTGGGGAGTGACTAGCACGTTAGAGAAGCTAACGGGAATGTTTGCATTCGCACTTTGGGACAAACGCGACGAGCAGCTAATACTTGCCCGCGATCGACTCGGCGAAAAGCCGCTCTACTACGCAATTGTGGGGCGGTCGATTTTATTTGCCTCTGAGCAAAGGGCATTTCAAGCTTTCCCTGGCTGGCAGGGTGACGTCGATCGCGACGTTCTTGCCACGTACGTGCGCCATGGCTATATTCCCGCTCCGCATTCGATCTATCTTAATGCTAAAAAGTTGCCGCCGGGCACTTTTTTGGAGTTCAAAAAACAGGTTGGACGCTCGCTGGATTCGTGGCCCCTGCCTAAGAAATACTGGGCTGCTCGCGATGTCGTCCAAGGCTCGTTGCAGACTCAAAGCGGACTTGCTGATGATGTCGCGGTCGAGAAGCTAGACGAGTTGTTGCAGCAATCGGTTAGGCAGCAAATGTTGGCGGATGTTCCAGTGGGGGCGTTCTTGTCAGGGGGCGTAGATTCCTCGACGATTGTCGGGATCATGCAAAAACTGTCTGTTCGTCCAGTAAAGACGTTTTCGATTGGGTTCGAGCATTCGGAGTACAACGAAGCAGAGTACGCGAAGGAAGTCGCTCGGCATCTTGGAACGGATCACCACGAGTTCTACGTGACTGCTCGCGACGCTTTGGATGTTATCCCGCATCTTCCTCGTATTTACGACGAGCCGTTCGCTGATTCTTCGCAGATTCCGACGTTCTTGGTTTCAAAACTGACGCGAAATCGAGTTACTGTCGCGCTATCTGGGGATGGTGGCGATGAGCTATTTGGAGGATACGAACGGTATCAACGATCCTCGGTGGCCTGGAAACGAATTCGCCGTATCCCCTATCGACTTAGGCAAGTTGTTGGATATGGTGGCGGTTGGTTGGCTCGTCTCAGTGCCAATGATCGTTGGAGCGAGGTGTGCGACTCTTTGAGTTGTAACTCATGTGAAGAGTTTTATCGTCGCAGAATATCTCAGAGCCGGTTTCCGGAGGCGATCGTCTTAGGTGCCACGGAGGCCAGTACTATATTTTCAGAACGGCAGGACTGGATTGCGACGAAGGACGATTATCACCGTATGATGTTCTTGGATATGATGTCCTATTTGCCCGACGACATTTTGGCGAAGGTCGATCGTGCCAGCATGGCCGTTAGTTTGGAGACCCGGTTGCCATTGCTCAGCCATCGTGTCGTCGAATTTGCGTGGAGCCTACCCTTGTCGCTAAAAGTTCGCGACGGACAAACGAAGTGGATCCTGCGACAGGTCCTACAACGATATGTGCCGGCCGAGTTCTTCGACAGACCAAAAACGGGATTTGCAGTTCCATTGCAGCATTGGTTGAGAGGGCCACTGCGGGAGTGGGCGGAAAGCCTGTTGGACGAAACGCGATTGCACGACGACGGATACTTTGCGCCGGAGCTAGTACGAAGGCTTTGGAATCAATTCCTCAGAGTGAAGAGTCAACCAGCCACTCACATATGGACGCTGCTAATGTTTCAAGCTTGGTTGGATGAGCAACGTGGAACGGCCAGCGATTCGATTTTGGCGGCGGCTTGATCTTCAGCCAGTTGGTGCTACTGGTAGTTGATAGCTACGAATTGCCGCAGCGGGATGCCCCAATGAAAGGATTGAGGCATCGTTCTTTACGCTTTGTGGATCCGCTCGCGGTTGTCGACTACGTTTTTGGTGGCGTTGCGAGTGTCGACGACTAGTCTCGCGTACTTAACAATAAAGTCCCAGTCGTAGACGCTGTGGTCGGTACAAATGAGCACGCAGTCTTGCGCTGCAACGTATTCGGGTGAGAGCGGCTCGCTCGCCAACCGCGGGACGTCGTAGTGTCGCATGTTCGGCAGGCTGGGAATGTGTGGATCGTTATAACTAAGTACTGCTCCACGTTGCTGTAGCAACTCCATCAATTTAAACGCTGGGCTTTCCCGCGGATCGTCGACGTCTTTCTTGTAGGCCACACCTAGAATACCGATCTTGCTACCTCGCACTGGCTTACCGACGTCGTTCAACGCTTCGATTACTTGTCCGATAACAAACTCGGGCATGCTGGCGTTGATCTCGCCCGCTAGTTCGATGAAACGCGTCGGCATTTCGTGTTTTCGAGCGACCCAGCTGAGATAAAACGGATCGATTGGAATGCAGTGACCGCCGAGCCCAGGGCCCGGATAAAACGCCTGAAAGCCAAACGGTTTGGTCTTCGCCGCATCAATCACTTCCCAGACATCGATCCCGATGCGAGTAAAAAGCACTTTGAGTTCATTGACCATCGCTATGTTTACGGAGCGATACGTGTTTTCGAGGATCTTACAAGCCTCGGCAATCTCGCAATTCGAAACTTGCACCGTCTTCACGACTGCCTGACTGTAAAGCGACGAGGCCAATTTCAAACTTATTTCGTCAATGCCTCCGACGACTTTGGGAATACCGCTGGCCGAAAAATCTGGATTGCCTGGATCTTCGCGTTCGGGGCTATAGGCTAAAAAGAAGTCGACACCTACCTTCAAACCGGTCGCTTCGAAAATCGGCAAGAGCACGTCCCGCGTCGTGCCGGGATAGGTTGTGCTTTCCAAGATAATAATCTGGCCGGGGCGAAGATTGGCTGCGATTTCTCGCGCTGTGGATTCCACGTAACTCAAGTCGGGATCGCGGCTGTCGGTCAAGGGAGTGGGCACACAAATCAGCACCGTGTCCGCTTCCGATAGACGTTTCATGTCCGCCGTCGCAACGAAAGATTCGTTGTC
>JBLHLE010001003.1:0-3541 GCA_047620805.1 Pirellulaceae bacterium | reverse complement strand
TCGCCACAAACGAGAAAACAACTGCGGTTCGAAAGAGCTGTCCATATCATGACTAACGAGTACCTAACGCCGCAGCACGTAAATCAGCCGATCGTCCCGGTGCCACACTCCAATTCTCGTGATCACTCCAATTCTCGTGATCACGCCAATTCTCGTGATCACGCCGACGAATTCGCCCTTTCGTCAGCATTAGTTGCAACGGTCGCGCTGTTTGCCATCGTGCCACTGGCGCTCGCTTTGCAGTATCACGAAGTCGACAATTCCACCGATACCGAGTTAAAGCCGGCCCATGTCGTTCTCGAGTTGACGGAATCGAAATACGCGAAGTTAGTCGAGCAGGAAGACCAAGCGTCCGCAGTCGGCTTTCAACCGCAATACCCGAACGACATATCGCCCCCAACTCTCGGCATGGTATTCCCAAACAAGGTCACGCCACTGCCCGCCGATCTGCCGTCAATTCCCGCATCGCACCGCAGTTACATCGACCGCGCATTCACAATATTGCTCGACTCCATTCACCTACGATTACAAATTCACCAAACCGCTCACGAAATCCGGCCACCGCATTCGAGGCTTCGAAGTTATCTACGACAATCGCTGGCCATCAAAAAAAAGTGGCTGTCTCTTCGGCCTCCGTCTTCGATGCAGCCATTCCACAATGACATCCTCAATGTTCTCGAACTTCAGCGGACGTATTATTCCGACGCGATCGAAAAACGGAAGTACGGCTTCAGCACCGAGCGAATCCAGCGCATTCCGGAAGGCATCCAAGCCAACACAATCTTGAATCATACTTGGGAACGAATCGAGACGCGTTACAAGGATCTCTCTCCAGAAGAATGGTCTGCTCTACGAAGCCACCTCTTGGCAATGCACGTTTTTTGAGTCGTAGATCTATCGGAAACTCCCCTCTTTCCCCATGGTGCTCGTGCACTAAGTGCCACGCAGGCCAAACACCACAATCTGCGCAACTACGCGTTCCTCTCCACTCCACGGTACAGCATTTACTGCAAAGCAGTAGCGGGCGGTTACCCAAATCTCGGACAGCGAATTCGCTCGCAATTGGTGACGATTCTCTACTACAATACGGCGATTACGATATGCACGAGCTCAACTCTGTTTTCGAATGCTGGAGAATTCTGTCATGGTCCAAACTCGATTTCGCTATTGCGTCGCGTTTCTGGTGCTCTCACTTTCCACCAGCGTGCTGGCCGATTGGCCAACCTACTTACACGACAACTCGCGAGTTGGAGCGACGGATCAACCGCTTCCCAAATCGATGACGCTGCAATGGGTATTCCACTCCCCTGTTAGTCCGCAGCGAGCTTGGGAGGGCCCACGCAGTGAACCCATCGAAGGCAAGGTGATGAAGCATCGCGTCGGCTTCGACGACGCGTACCACGTCACGGTCGCGGGCGACCGCGCGTATTTCGCGTCGACGGTAGAGCACGTCTTGTATTGCGTCGATCGCAACACGGGGGCTGTCAATTGGCGATTCTTCACTGAGGGTCCAGTACGTCTAGCACCAACTCTAAACGATGGACTCGTCTACTTCGGTTCGGACGATGGCGTGGTCTACTGCCTCAGCGGCGATAGTGGCAAGGTCGTCTGGAAGCATCGAGTCGCCCCAAAGGATGAAAGATTATTGGCACGGGGACAGATGATCTCCCGTTGGCCAGTTCGGACCAGCGTCTTGATCGACGGCGGCATCTCCTATTTCGGCGCAGGCATTTTCCCGCACGAGACGATTTACCTTGCCGCTGCCAACGCAAAGAGCGGCGAGATTTTGTGGAAAGAGGACGCCATCAGCCAAGAGGATGCCGGTCGCAACGATCTTTCTCCGCAAGGGTATTTGTTGGCTCATGGCGATTTGTTATTTGTCCCGTCCGGACGTACGCTTCCCGCAGCATTCGAGAAAGCGACGGGGAAATTCGTTTTCAAAAAGTCTTACGGCTGGCGTAACTCGGCAGGCGGAGTCGTCGGCGGCGCCAAAGCGATGATCGCTAACGGACAACTTTACTCGGCTGGAGCCAACCACTTCCTGGGACTCGACGAAGAAACCGGCAACGCGGGCGCCGCATTCATCAAGGGTCGTCAAATGACCTTCCGCGGAGAAATCGGCTACGTCCTAACTGGCGAAAAGATTATCGCGGTCGACCAACAAGCACACGCCAAGGCCAGTGTCGAACGCAAGAGCCTGTACGCCGCCCTGCGTAGCCTCTCAAGCAATCGGGAGAAGTTAAAGAAAGCCAAGGCGCGAATGTTAGAGCTGGAAAACGCGGGGATCCAATGGGAACAACCATTCACTGGCGAGGGCGCGCTAGTCCTGGCCGGCAACGCAGTCGTCGCCGGCGGTATCGGAGTCGTCAAAGTCTTTGATATCGAAAAAGGTACGCTGATGCACGAAGCGAAGGTCGACGGTGAGACGCGGGGATTGTCGATCGCCAACGGCCATCTGTTCGTCAGCACGAACGCTGGCAAGGTCTACGCCTATGCCGAATCGGCTACCACACAACCACCTGCTATCTGGCCTAACGAGTACACCAAGTCGCCCTACGCCAAAGACGAAATGACGGCGACCTATGAGTCCGCGGCTCGCGACATCTTAAAGAATAGCCAAGTCGATAGTGGATTCTGTCTAGTGCTGGGGAGTCAAAGAGGAAGGCTAGCCTACGAACTGGCCAAGCGAGCTCCCAAACTGACGCTCGTTTGCCTAGAACAAGACGAGAAGCTCGTCGCCGAGTCGCGAAAGATTCTCACCGATGCAGGACTCTACGGTCATCGAATCAAAGTCTTCCAGGCTGCCCCCGACAAATCGCCGTTGTCCAATTACTTCGCCAATCTCGTCGTGTCCGATAGCATGCTGATCGACGCAGCTCTGCCGACCGCAGGTGTCGAACTCGGCCGCTTCATCAAGCCCTGCGGTGGCATCGCCTGCTTGGGATATCCTGCCAACGTCAACCATACGCAGACTCCCGACCAACTGTCAAAAGAAGTCGCCAAAATGTACCTCCGCGACGACTCGGAAACTGAAACCATCGATAACTGGGTCGTGCTCAAGCGAGGTAAGTTGGCTGGTGCTGGCGAGTGGTCTCACCAATACGGCAATGTTGCCAACACATCGCTCAGTGAAGACTATCGCGTCAAAGGCGCGCTGGGCGTATTGTGGTATGGCGATCCCGGTCCCAGCCAGATGATCAATCGTCACGAAGCCGCCTCGGCCCCGCTGTCGACAAACGGCCGCTTCTTCGTCCAGGGAACGGATAACATCCGAGCGTTCGACGCCTACAATGGCGAGTTCCTCTGGGAGCACAAAAACCCTGGCGCCATTCGAACTGGCGTCTTTAACAACTACGAAACCAGTAACCTGGCCGCCAGCGACGACTCTCTGTTCGTCGCCGCAGCACAACAGTGCACCGTCTACAACGCCGCCACTGGCAAAGTAGAAGCGGAACTCAAAGCCCCGCAGTCCGATGACGGAATTGAACGCGATTGGGGATACTTGGCGTACCACGACAACTTGGTCTACGGCACGAGCACC
>JBLHLE010001002.1:0-3541 GCA_047620805.1 Pirellulaceae bacterium | reverse complement strand
TTCTCGCGGTAGAAATATTTGAGAACGATGTGCTCCGGCGGGGGCGGCGTCATCAACGTCGCTACGATCGTGATCAGCAAAGATGCGAGAGCGCCGATCAGGAACGGATGGAAGTACATCGGCATGACTGCTTCCATTTTGCCCTTGGTAAGGAAACCGATCCCGAATAACGCCATATACACGACGAAACCGCCAATCATTCCGGCGATCGCTCCCTGTTTATTCATGCGAGGCCAATAAAGCGAAAGGCCGACTGGTATCAAGAAGCTGGTCGACAAACCGCTTCCTGTAAAAATAATGATGTCCTGCAAAAACCTCGGCGGATTCACGGCGGCGATCATCGCCCCCGCTCCAACACAGATCGTCACGGCGTAACTCATTCGCTTCATTATTTTCTCAGACGCTTCCGGATTGATATTGCGCTGGTAGACATCGCGAACCAGCGACGACGATATCATCAGCAGGAAGCTGTCCATCGTCGACATGACAGCGGCGAACGGCGCAGCAACCAACAGTCCGGCCAACCACGGAATTTCGGCCCAATTGGTAAGGGCCTTCGTCATCTCGGGCATGATGCGATCCGAGGAGTCCTCCCATCCGGGCAGAATCACGCGGGCACAAACGAAAATGATGACCAACGGAAAATAGATCAACGAATAATAGATCGCGACTGTAAAAATCGAGCGTCGCAGCGTTTTCGAGTCCTTGAACGCCATCAATCGCACCATATTCCCCGGCTGACCCGATCCGGAGAACGTCCACATAAAGAAAAAGGATATCGCCAGCGACAGCGGTAGAAAACCGACATCGGCGCTCGAAGTCGACGGTCCTGGTCCCGTTGAATAGACGGCGGTCAAACTGGCTCCGTAGTCGTATTCATCCACATACCTCAGTTCTCCGACACGCTCGGCAAGCGTCGAAGTCTCACGGGTCGCAAGCTGCTCCAGCGCTTGGTCCGAAATCGCTAACGCGCGTACTTGACCCGGCACTTTGTCGCTGGGACGTGTGCCCTTCTCCTGTACGGCGTAGGAATCCTCCAAAAGCACATAGTTTTGCCCTTCCTTGTCCCGCACAATTCCGCCCGCCTTGGGGAAGATGTCCGCGGTATTAATGCGAACGTCCGTCTCTGGAACAATGGTGGGCGAGATCGCGATCCCCAAGTCGTCGGCCTGAAGTTCTTCGACTTGAAAAGGAGTCGTAATCTCGAGTGCGGGAACAATCAAAGAAAACTTACCCGCTGTCGCCCGAGACTCCACCAGCTTCGCCCAGCTTTGCCCACGGTCGATCGATGACTCCAAGGTGGTACGAAAAACCCGTTTCGAGTTTCCGTCGGAGGCTTCGATTGTGAGCCAAGTGTGCTTTGGTATGAGCAGCGCCTCCTCGACAGGCGTATCGATCGTCAGATGCAACAACACTCTGTTGGGCGTCGTCATCTGATTCATTTTTTCAGTCGCAGCGCCTAAACCGCCAACCATCATTAGCGCCAGCGGGAGCATGATTACGACACCAAAGACCATTACGAATCCTTGCATGACGTCCGTCCAGACCACGGCGCGAAAGCCACCGTAAGTCGTGTAGATAATGACTGCGAACGCAAAGACCAAGAGACAAAGGAAATAACCGGGATCGGCGAGTCCAAAGTAGGGAACGTTCCTAATAACACTGCCGACGGCAACTCGGGAGTTTTCAAAGAGTTCTACGTCTTCGAGCAAAGTTTGCAGGATCACGCTGCCGCCCTTGAATTGGGCGATGAGATTGAATGACACGAAAAAAACCATCAATACCGTCGCCAAGACTGCGAAACCGCGACTCTCAAATCGCTCGCGGAGCAAGTCGGGAATCGTAATGGCTCCCGATTTTCTGGCGATGTGATTGATGCGTTTGCCCAACAAACCCATCGCCACGATTGGTACCACCATGTAGCCACCAATCCATAACGCGACGATCCAACCGTGGGTGTAGACGATTGACGGAAACCCCATGAAGCTTCCGCCGGATGCACTCGTGGCCGCGAACGTCAAAGCAAACGCCCACATACCCAATGAGCGACTACCAAGAAAGTATTCGCTGACAAACTTCTTGGATTGCAACAACCGGTTGGCAAGTCCGGCTAATACGAAGACCGCCACCATGTAGATGGCAAAGGTGATTACAGCAGAACTGCCAGCAGCGTCGGCAAGCAATGGCGTGTAGAAGGTACTCATTGACTGTCCTCCAGGAGAATGTTTTCTCCAGCCACTTGCTCGTCTTCCGCTTCTCCCAAGTCATCGTCTTGCATGACTCTCAAGCAGAAATAAGTTGTCATCAAGTCGGCCGCCAACCAAGGGCAGACGATCCCCCAAAACACCCAAGAAGGTATTCCGAAGACCACAGCGACTTCCGATTCGTCACCCGCGACGCGATAACCTAGAGTGAAACAGACCAACAAAGTCCAGACGAGGCAGATCGTGAAAACGCAAAGAATGAACTTCGCCTCCCGCAGGGAATTGAGGAAAACGGGATCGTATTCGTACTTGGACGAGTCTCTGGTGTTCGAGACGGCCATGGTGGGTGACCTCGCTATTCGTTTTGGCCGCTGGAGTAATGCCGGCGGCCTGTGCTGTTGTCCACTTTGCTCGCGTTAGCCGCCAGCGTTTGGCTAGATCCAATTTTTTTGGCGAGATGGAGGGCGGTGGGAGAACGTTATGGCGTTGAAGTCGCGCCAAGTCGCTCACAAAATCCCAAAGTCTTGATTTGTTTGCTTTTAAGTGACATTCGCCAAAACGTCCAGAGGCGAAATAACTGGAACTTTTCATTTCAGCGATTCGTCTAACTTCCCAAGCACCAACATCTTGCAAACAGCACATTGTACGGGTGTCGAAGGTGGAATTGCAACGAGTGTCGCGATTGCGATTATTAGTGCGTTCGTGGGCATGATTACGCGTTTTGGGCGACTGCGCGTGGCATTTCCTGTTTGGTTCCAGCCCTTTTTCTTGTGGAAATAGTAAAGCCAATTATGATGAACTGTACGAGATTGTTATCGTGTTTCGATTTCTTGACACCGTGACAATCGCGACAGTTACAAACTCTTCAGCTGGGTCATATACCAGTGGTCCGTTTGCCCATCAGCCAAACCGACCAACGGAACAGTTCATTGCCCGAAGGCGTTGCCTCTAGTGAGGCAGCCCGATACATGTCTGCGCAATTAAAGAAGACTTTGAATGTTTCAACTACGATCAACCTCCCGACGCCCCGCATCCAAGTCTCGCCGAATCTGTCGAGCGAAGCGGCTTTTTATTGAGACGCTTGAAGCCCGACAACTGCTGGCGACGATCAATGTTGGACCAGGTCTGGATTTTGCCACGATTCAAGAGGCCGTCAATAATGCGAGACCGAACGACGTCCTTGAAATCGTCAACGGCACTTACAACGAAGCGATCAATTTGAATTCGATGGGCAGTGCCGTTCAATCCAGCAACGGCAACCTCACGATCCGAGGCGAGTCACTGGACACGATCGTCGTTTCGCCAGGTGGTCCAGCCTTGTTCAACTCGGCCGCTTT
>JBLHLE010001001.1:0-3541 GCA_047620805.1 Pirellulaceae bacterium | reverse complement strand
GCCGAGCCAATTCCAGTCACACTCGCACTTCCCGACAATGCCAAAGTAAAGCGAATTATGTTTCTCGACCCCGATTCGGAGCAACCGAATTCGTTGGAGTTCGAGCGGAGCGGGAATAGCGTACTGTTCAAAACGCCTTCGTTTCTGGTGTACGGCGTCTGTGTTGTGGAACTGCAGCGATAGCGATTCAACGAGGTATTCTGATGAAACTGTCCAGACTTTGTTTCTTGACATTCTGTTGTTTCACCGTCGTCGAGCTCGATGGGCGCGCCGATGACGCGAAGAAACCGCCCCCAACGTATGTCGAATTGACGGGTCGGGCGACGGATGTCCGCGTCTACGAGAAGTCGGTCACCAGACCTAGTTACGAGGATCCCAACGACAAGCCGTTTTTCGTTTTCGAGTTGAAAGACGAAGCGGACAAAGTCATGCCTGGAAAGTCGACCGTGATCATTGGACGGCACACGACACGTTACTACGGTATGAAGGTCAGCCCGACGTTTTCGAAAATCAAGCCAGCTTGGAAGAACTCCAGAGTACGCGTGATCGGCCGACTCGGTATCGACAATCCGTTTGCAGAAAAGGGGGGCGATGCTGGCCACGTGACCCACTTTCCCGAAGCCGGAAAACTGCCGGCGGATCGGACCATTACCGCCTACATCGTCGAATTTGAAACGGCCCCCGACGTGTGGACTGTCTGGCATTACAACAATTGGTTTCACGGCAGCGAAGACGAGATCCTGAACGATACGATCACCCGTTACTACGCCCAGCGAAAACTGGACGCCTGCACGAATGAGCCGTTGGACGTACTACTGCCACTGTTGACTGGTAGCGATCGCGAAGAACTAAAGGCCGCGGGTTTTGAAGCGGGGCTGATGTTCGGCCGATTCGGAACGGAGGCGAAAGGCACGATAAGATTCGCGCCAACGCATTACTATTTGCGCGACAAGAAGACGACGTTGGCGAAGTAGTGAGAATGGATGTCAACGGCGAAGTGGCATGAGCGTCCCGCCTGACCATTACCCATATTTTTCTCTCTCACGCCACACTACATAACCAGAAAACGCGTAGTGTGTCACCTCCCTCGTGGAAGTTGTTGATTTAGCGACTGCTTCCGTGACGGGAACACTATAAGGTCGCGGACGTTTCCTCCGGAATTGGGCCGCGGGAGGTGTCGTCGAAATGTGACAAACTCTGAGTCTCAAGTATCTCGCACTTCGAATACCCCACCCGGAGCTGAGACTCCGACCTCCCCTCAACAGTTCGTTGTTAGGCAGTCGACAAATCGACAAATCGACAGCCTAAAAAAGAACTGAGTGGGGAGGTAACTGGCATTTTTCGCGCTGGCAGCTGGAGCCAATACCACTACAAGGGTTCCGAGCGTTCCGAGCGAGACGCTTATGCCAGTGGTGTTGCCTTAGTCGATATCGGGTTCGAAACAGTAGAGAGTGTTGTTGACGTTGGGACTGAAAAACAGTCTGCCGTTGGCTGCGATGGGTGTCGTGCAGGCACGGGGAGCAAAGCCGCTGCTTTGCCAGAGTATTTCCCCTGTGTTTAGATCGCGAGCATAGAGTCCGCTGCTACTGACAGCGTAGGATATCCGCGCGGTTGTCAGTAGAACTGGTGCGCAGGAGTGATCGGGGCAACCGCCGAGCACTTCGCGGTTGTTTCGAATGATCGGTTTGCCGCTGGCCAAGTCTCGCAAGATGCCGTGACCGCCGTAGCCGCGAGTGACGAAAAAGTTGTCCCCCAATGCGGGGCTGTGCGAGTAGCTGATGCGATCGGCTTTCCATTGCAGGCTGCCGTCCTTGGCGGCGATACAGTACATCGCCGCGCCGGATTGTCCACCGAGATAGAGCAAGCCGTCGCGCGCCGCCGGACGACCGTAGCCGTGGACGTGATGGTCGGCGTTGGTCCACAATGTCTTGCCGGTCTGCGGGTCCACTGCTACCGTGCTCCCTGCTCCCTGGCCCCAAGTCTGGCCGCAAGAAAAGAACATCACGCCGTCCAGCACGCAAGCTCCCCCCGAAAGGGATTTCTCGTTGCCGGGCAGAGTGATTTGCCAGAGCGGATCGCCAGTCACCACATCGAATGCCTTGGCAACGGGGCGTACGGGATCGGCATCGGTTGTGACGCCAGCTACCACGTTGCCGACGACGATAGGCGACGTACGGCAGGTGTTTTGTAGCGAACCCCACGGCTGTTGCCACAGTTGCTGGCCGGTAGCGGCGTCGAAAGCGGTCAGTGTCGGTCCGCCTTCTTCCGCGTTGCGGCGACGGGATGTGCGTCCATTGCGGGTGACGAATAGCCGGCCGTTATCGAGCAACACTTGCTTCCAACCATCCATCGGTCCGGTCAGTCGCTGCCGCCAGCGGATTCGTCCCGTGGCTTGTTCGATTGCGCCGAAAGTGCCCGCCTCAGAAATGAAATACAAACTATCGTCGTCGGCGCTCATTTGCACACGTAGGTCGAACGGCCGCATTGCCCAGCGGACTCGCAGCGGCGGTTTCAAAAGCGGGTCGTTCACGCTGCCCGTGTTGCCTTGGTCCATACTGGCCACCGGCGCCCCGTAGCGTTTACCCGTTGCGGGTTTGATCCGTGTGCGGACTTCGTGCAAATTCGCCATTTGTTTTGGAAGAGCAACTTCGTTGGCCGTTCGCGTTGCATCAGAAGAGGCTAGGCCGTAGAGGTGCCCGTCATCGCAGCCGAAGTACACTACGCCGTCGACGATCGCTGGGGTTGATGCGATCGGCCGGGCAAAAGGCGTTTTGAAGCTGAACGGTTCCGGCTTGAAGTTGGGCCAAGCGCCGGTTGAGTCGAGAGCTACCACGTGCAATTCGCCAAGGACGGTGCCGAAGACACAATGCTCGCGCGACAAGACGGGCGAGGCGAGCGCGCTGGTGAAACGGCGTTGGTCGAGTGTGTTGTCGGTGCGGGCGGACCAGTGGACTCGGTTGGTCTCTGCATCCCAGGCGTGTACGCCCATGTAATGCGTCGGTATATAGGCAGTGCTCCCGCGCACCGCCGGCGTGGCGAACACGGCCCAGACGGAACCTGGATATCCACTGGAACGAAAATCCGTCTTTGGATCAAACTTGCCATCGGCCAAACGGCAGCGCATGAATCCGCCGAATTGGTCCGTGCCCGGATGGCCGAGGTAGACCCAATCTCCGCTGATTGCCGGTCCCATCGGTATGCCGGGGTCTTTGCCCAGCGGCGCTCGATTGCACCATAGCAGTTTCGGACTCTCACCCGCGTCCTCCAGACAGTAGAGATCCCAGCCCATGTTCACGACCAATCGCTTGCCAGAAATCGCTACCTCGCCCCCCGCGTAATGCGGATCGTGATAACTGCCGGGGAAGCCCGTTGCTTTCTTGTTGGTCTGCGGGTCCTGGTAGGATCGATAATGATCCCAACGCCAGCGCAACTTGCCATCGCGGTCGAGGCAATGTACGACCGCATCGAGCGATTGAAAATAGACGGAATCGTTTGCCCACGTTGCCGACCCCATGATCGGTCCGCCGACTGCGTGGGTGTT
>JBLHLE010001000.1:0-3541 GCA_047620805.1 Pirellulaceae bacterium | reverse complement strand
GGAGCTGGCAATAATGGAGTTGGCAATAATGGAGTTGGCAATGGAGACCCGGAGGAAGACGCTGCGGAGCCCAAGCTGGACTTCCCCGTGGATCTTGAGAAAGAGCGTGATCCGGTAGTCCTAGCCATCATCGAATCGAAACCCGAAAGCCCAGCGGAATTGATGCAAACCGTAAAAGTCACAGTCGACTTGGCTCGGTACGATCTCGCCCGCTACTACCTCGCGGAGATCCTGAGCAAGAAACTGCCGGCCCCCGAGCTCATCAAGCTTCACAAGAAATTTGGCAGCCCGCTCTTTCTTCGCCTCGCTCGAGACAAGGAGCTGCAACCGCACATGGTTTCGCTAACCCGCGACATCCTGGCCGCCAGTTCCAAAGCGGCACGCGAACCCCAAGTCATCAACGGCTGGATCTCGAGACTAAACCATCCCGACGCCGAAGCGCAACTGGAGTCCAAAGTGAACTTGCAGATGATCGGCGGACCGGCCGTCATCTTCATGGTTCGCGATTTGGCCAATCCCGATAAGGCGGATAAACACGCTGCAATCCGCGCTGCATTGGCGTCGATGGAAGCGCATTCGACGGGGCCGTTAATGAGCTTGGTCTCCAACGAAAATTCAGAACTCCAAGTGCAAGCGGTTGAAATTCTGGCGCGGATGAGAGTCCGTGAAGCGATGCCATTCTTCGTGTCCACTTTCCTAAAACCGAATAGCTCTCAACGAGCGCGACTGATGGCCGAACGAGGAATGAAAGCCATTACGAACGTCACCCCGTCCCGCACCGAAGGGATAATGTATTTGCGAAAGAAGGCAGGCGAATTACTCAATGGCGAACTTGTCGGTCCCGACGGCGTCGGCAGCTTTGTCGATGTCTGGTTCTGGGATCCGCGCACTAATACCGCCAAGAGCCGCAGCTTGCTCGGCAAGCATGCCGGCATGGTCATGGCCTCGCGGGTTGCCAAAGAACTCGTCGAACTAAATCCTGAAGATCGGGACGACCAACGCTTGTATCTGGCGGCAGCACTCGCAGAAGCCAAGTTATTCGCGGGCTTGGAAAAAGAGATCCCCGCATCCAAATTAGCAAAATTTGCCGAAGCGGGTCCCGAAGCGATTGAGCGGACTTTGAATTTTGCACTAGATCGCGGCTATGAGTTTTCTGCATTGGGAGCCATTGAAACGCTCGGGCGAATTGGATCCATGGTCGCTCTCGATTCGACTGACGGCCGACCGCGACCACTCGCGCGAGCACTCAGCCACAAGTCGCGTGAAATTCGCTTCGCGGCATTGAAAGCGACGCTGCAAATTCAGCCGACTCGTAACTACGTCGGGGCTGGTAAAGTACCTCAGCTCCTCGCTTATTTCGCGTCTACGACGGGCGAAATGAGCGCCGTTGTCGGCATGCCGAGACCACAACACGCGCAGGCCTTCGCCGGTTGGCTGACTCAGCTCGGCTATGAAGGTAGCGTGGCATACAACGGCAAGGAGGTCGTTCGATTGGCGTTGGCAAACCCCGACTGCGACGTAATTCTGCTCTCGGACATAATCCCACGAGCCAACGAAGTCATTCAGGTACTGCGACACGATCCACGTACGGCTCGCATTCCGATCGGAGTATTAGTTTCCGCAGGAAGCCTCGAAGTCGCGCCGCTGGCACTGGAAGACTTCCCGCAAGTCAAATTGATTCGACAGGCAGCGACTTTCGAAACATTTGCCGCTCAACTTCGGCATGTAACCGACTTAGCGGGCGACGATGCCCTCAGCATTGAACGTCGAGTTGAGCAAGCGGACCGGGCCCTCACTTGGCTCGTCAGTTTGTCGGGAAAAGTGAATGACTATCCGTTTTACGATTTACTGCAGACGGCTTCCGCTGCAGAAAAAGCACTTTGGGTCTCTAGCCTCTCCACCCAAGCCGCGAAAGTATTAGGGAACCTAGGCACTCCGCACTCCCAAGAAACATTGGTAAACTTTGCCAGTGCATATGCGCGCCCAGTGGACGAGCGAAAAGCCGCCGCCGAAGCATACCGCGTTGCTGTCGAGGGTCGTGGAAACCTGCTAGACACGAAACAGATTCTGATGCAATACGATCGTTATAATCGCAGCGAAAACTTAGATGCGGACACGCAAAAGGTACTGAGTTCGATACTGGACACAATTGAATCGCAAACTGCTCCAAAAGAAAAGGCCGCCAACACGTCACTAGGCTCCGAGTAGTATCGTGACACTGTCCCACACGATACGACGAGAACTCGGCATGACGCCGACGAGTTTGACGAATGTAAAATAATGTATTCGGACCGTTCGAACGAATCTGGACCTCCAGTCACTGGGATCATTGGATCCGGGCCTGCCATGGAAGAGGTCTATCGCACGACTCGAAAAGTCGCTCGTAGCAATGCGTCTGTATTGCTGCTCGGCGAAACCGGAACCGGAAAAGAACTGATCGCCAACGCGATCCATCGACTTAGCAATCGAGGCAGCAATCCTTTCGTCAAAGTTAACTGCGGCGCATTGAGTGAAAGCCTCCTTGAAAGCGAGCTGTTCGGCCACGTCCGCGGTTCTTTTACCGGCGCCGTCGCCAATCGCACAGGTCGCTTCGAAGCCGCCCACTCGGGCACGATCTTTCTAGACGAAATCAACTCCACGAGTATGCACCTGCAAGTCAAGCTCTTGCGAGTTTTACAGGAACGCGAATTTGAGCGAGTTGGCGATACGCAGACAATTCAAGTGGATGTGCGCGTCATCGCCGCCAGCAACCGCGATCTTATGAAACAAGTGGAAAAGGAGGATTTTCGCGAAGACCTCTATTGGCGACTGAATGTCGTGCCGATCCAACTCCCGCCGCTGCGGCGACGCCGCGAAGACATTCACGCGTTGATCGCCCATTTCCTGAACTACTACAGCGAATTGAATGAACGCTATGTCGTTCACATCCATCCCGACGCCCTGGCCGCACTCAAGGACTACCACTGGCCGGGCAATGTTCGCGAACTGCAAAACTACATCGAACGCGCCGTTGTCATGGCAGAATCGGACGAACTCACCATCGAACTGCTGCCCGATGTTGTGCTCGGAACTGAAAGGAGTGGAGCGTCGCTAATTCGCGGAGCGGATATCGATACGTTGACACAAGAGGTCGTCCAGCAAGGCTTGGCAACTGCGGACGACGAAGAGGGCGAACTACACAGCAAGATCGTCGACCGCGTCGAGAAAGAATTGATCGCCCAAGTCATGCTGTCTTGCAACAATGTTCAAACCAAAGCCGCTGCTCGACTCGGAATCAACCGCAACACACTCCACAAGAAACTGAAAGACTACAACCTTGAGCCTGGCGCTCAGCAGTAGCTACTAAGGCACAATGTTTCTAAGGCACAATGTTTCTAAGGCACAATGTTTCTAAGGCACAATGTTTCTAAGGCACAATGTTTCTAAGGCACAATGTTTCTAAGGCACAATGTTTCTCGCCGTTTCTCGCCGTTTCTCGCCAAAAAGTCGTGCAAAGCTGGATTGTTGTAGAGAACAAAACTGAGAAAGATGACTACATTCG
>JBLHLE010000999.1:0-3558 GCA_047620805.1 Pirellulaceae bacterium | reverse complement strand
CGTTTGCCGCAGTTGCTCACTCGAAGTCGACCCTGCAAGCCCCAAATCTCGCTTCCTCATACCTTAGTTAGGACCAGTGCAGTCGTTCCAATAATCTCGACATATTGAATTTCTCACGTGCCGGAAAGTTTGCAGGATGCCGTGTGCAATTAAGGTGGGAACCCTCTGTGCATTTGGATCTGCTGAGTGCATAAAGAAGGCACTAGCCCGAGAGGTGTGGCGAACTGCGCATTTGCTGCCTTCGCATTCTCGCGTTTAGTGCTTTTACTGTCTGCAGTTTATTCTCTGCAGTTTACTGTCTGCTTTTGAATTGCCGCTTTCATCGCAAAGTACGCGCGGCGGCAACAAGTGACATAGTGCCGAAGGATGTCGTGGCGAGCCAACTGACTTGGTGGTTCGGTTGGAATGGTGGTTCGGTTGGAATGGTCGGCAACAAAAAAGGGCCAGACATTGCTGTCCGGCCCATAAAGCTCATTGAAGATCGCCGAGCAAACTGAGTGGCTGCGGCGTCGCCATTTTTCTATTTACGGCGGAGATCCAGCCCCACATAGTGGATGCCCGTTTCATCGCTGGTGACATAGCTACCGCGTGGAGCCAAGTACTTCTGCAACTCGGCAAATGCGGGCAGAGGATGGTCCTCCATCGCTCCCTTTAATGCCTGCAGGACAGGATTGCCTTCCACATTTTGATCGAGTAACCCTTTGGTTTCTTTCGAGACCGCGACTTCGTAAAGTGCTCGCAACGCCTCGTCTGGACGTTGGAAACCAGCGAAAACTGGACGTCGCGTTCCCGCGTGACGAGCGATCTTGGTTGAGACGACTTTGAAGTCTGGTTGATCGGCGAGCGAATCGCCGGGTATGCCATGTGACTTGACGGCTTCTTTGAAAAGCGCCGAACTGTCGCTAAGTAACAAGTAATCACCAACGATTCCAAAACAAGGGTCGGGTCGACGGATGGGAATGCCTATTTCGGGTTGGCTGTCGTTTCGCTGGACTTGCTTGTAGTACTTCGTTGTGCCAATGGCATCGGAATCAAGCCGGTCGCCAGCTAAGTCGACCAAGTGCTCGAGAGTACGACGGAAACCGGCCGCGTCCTGCAATTTGATTCCGACCATATTGCAGCCGGAGTTCACCTTGGCCGGTTTTTCCATCCAACTAATGTAAGTGATGCGACCATTGAGATGAGCAATAACATCTTCTTCAAGATTGATGTCGACGGGTACGTTGATGCGGTTGTCGATTTCCTCTTGCAACTTGCCCTCGCCGCGGAAGCTGTCGAAAAGCTTGTGAACCAAGTCGTAAGATTTTGCCGGATCCCAATTAACGGTCGCGTAACCAGCCGTGTCCTTCGGTACCCACGCTTCTGGAGTCGTGTCGCCCGGTTGGAAAGTAAGTACTTCCAAAACACCAGTTCGTGGATTGTCGAGCATTATATGCAGATGCGTAATTCCGTCGAATTCTTCGGTAGCCAATACTGTGCCGCCACCAACTGCCTGAATTCCGTCGAGGCCGAGTGGGACGAGCAGAGCCAGTCCGGTTTGTGCCGCAAAGTTACCACGTGTTGCAATACGAGCTGTCTCGATGGGATCGGCAAAGAACGTAATTTGGGGGCGCTCGCCAGCGATACCACTCGATTGACGCATGACGGTCACAAATTTACGGTTGTCCAACAGGCATTCGTCTTCCTCGCCAGCTTCGCCGTTCCATCGTGCCAGGACGTCTCGAGTGATGGATATGTCAGAAGTAATACAGAGGACACCATCGCGTTCGAATTTGATCAACTCCCGTTCTTCACCAGCTCCACGATAGATGACCAATTCGGTGTCGCCGGAATCTTCCGTCTTGCGCGTTCCGCCGCTGTTGGTCAATTCCTGCTCACCACGTTCGATCAATTTGTTGACGTTGTCAATTTGCTTGCCACAATCGATCAGCAAAACAACGGCGGGGGGACCTGTTTCGGGTGCCACGATCGCAAAGCACAATTCACCTTGAGGAATTGCTAAAACGTCGTTCAAGGGTACGCCCACCTCAGTCTCCACGGCCTTGAAAGCGTCGAGCGCTGAACCGTATAGGTGTTCGAGGAACGGCTTGATTTTTTCGTCTTTACGGATTCGGCCGAGCGCCGTTTGGTCAAATTTCTCCCGCATCTCCTTGATGTCACTGATGCGAGCAAAGACGAGCGTGTCTTTGGGGAGTAATTTGGGCGCTCGCGGACGTTCATCAGCTGCGGACAAACCTCCCATGTTAACAATGGCCACTGCGGCCAAGAAAGCGGAAGTGATCAAGTACCGGAAACGCATCGCTAGACTCCTAAAGGGAATTGGCTGGTTTCCAAGATATACCCCGTCCCAAATGAGCTAGTTTCGGCCGCCTTCAATTTCTCCCAACCTGCACACTCTGCCAAAACCGCGCGCTTTGGAGCAAATCAGCGTCCCAGAACATACTGGTTGGTTAGACATGGGCGTGCGAATTCGACGATGAAAATTAACGTATCGCTTGATACAATATACTCTTCACCCGGCGATCGCCCTCAACCAGGTCGTCACAATCCATTAATTCACCGTTGATCCTGGGACGGACTCCCCTCCCAAGCAGCAGTTTCAAAAAGCTGGAAGGTTACTATGCGTGACTATTTGACGATTGCAGTCGGGCTTGTCCTGCTCACCTCGCTTCCTCTTTACGCCCAACAAGACAATCAGACGGATGGAGGCGGAGCCACGACAGGTGGAGCAGGTACGTCCGACGCGGGCATCGGCGGCTTGGAAACGGGCTCCGCGTTGGAACGCAACACCGACTTTCAAAATCGAGACGTAGGGATTGTCGGCGGAAACAACCCGGCCAGCTTCACCGGACAAGCGGGAACCGACACTACTGGCGGAGCTACTAGCGGCCTGGGTGCCGGAGCAGGCGGATTTGGATCATTTTTCAATTCGTTCAACCAGCAACTCAACCAGCAGAGTCAAAACAACGACCGCTCAATCCGTGTACCGATGCGGTTAGGTTTCGCTCAAGTTCGTCCCAACCCACAAGTTGTTATTGGCCGGGTTGCCCGCCAGCTGACCAAGATCTCGCATTTAGCAAACGCGAATTCGGTGGCTGTTGTGATGGAGGGAAAGACTGCGGTGCTGCAAGGCTTTGTGAAGTCAGACCACTCACGGGCAATTGCCGAGCGTTTGGCGTTGCTTGAACCGGGAGTCTCCCGAGTTCGGAATGAAATCGTGGTCCAGCAGGCAGTCGTAGCGGAGGAGCTACTAAACCCACTCCCGCCCGTCCTGCCCCCGCCGAATTAGAACTCTGTAAATTAGAACTCTGTAAATTAGAACTCTGTAAATTAGAACTCTGTAAATTAGAACTCTGCAAATTAGCGTCCCTGCCTTCGTTGGTTCCAGCGTCGTCTGACGACGCAGGTTGGTTGGGCCGAAGGTCACTCAGCGGAGGTGCTGGACGATTCCACGAGTAGATTCGTTGGGCTTGTTGCGCAGGTTCGATTGGTCTCAGGACTCGCTTGGCCATCGAATTAGGCAAACCGATCGTCGAAGTCTTCATCGTTCGCGGCGTG
>JBLHLE010000998.1:0-3561 GCA_047620805.1 Pirellulaceae bacterium | reverse complement strand
CGATCTCTTCGCAAATCTCAACCAGTCGCAAGAATTTGCCGCTGTCGTTGCAGTTGAAGTCACCGGTACCCAACAATTGGCTAGGATGATTGCAGACTTGTTTGAATCGCATCAGATACGCCAGTACGACTCCGCGACGTTGAATGCCTTCTTGGTTCTTCAGCGTATTGGCCAATTCCTTCACTAACTTGGCGTACAATGCCGCTTGCCGTTTGCTGAGTCCGCAGTAGGCAGTGACTTCGGTCTTCTCCGGAAGATCCGAGATGACGTTCTTATCCGTCTTCAAGCGTCGCAGAATATATGGCCCCACGAGTCGCCGCAGCGGTGCGTACTGATCCGTCGACCGTTGTTCCAGAGCCTTGATGAACTTTTTGAATTTCGTCGGCGAACCCAACAGTCCCGGACATAAGAAATCGAATAGCGACCAGAGATCGCCTAGTCGATTCTCTACCGGAGTCCCCGTCAACGCAATTCGCGACGCGGCCCTCAGTTTTTTCACACACTTTGTCTGCCGAGCCGACGGGTTCTTAATCGCTTGTGCTTCATCCAAAACGGCAAGTTGCCACTTCATATCGAGCAACCATGATTGACGCAGCAGCGTCCCGTAAGTCGTCAAAACAACATCTACGTTCTGGAATGCCGACGCTGGATTTTCCGCCATGGCTGCCAGTTCGTCTTTCGTCGCCTGCGATGAGTGAGCAAAGCGAACAGAAAGCGTTGGCGCGAACTTTTCGATTTCGGATTTCCAATTGCCTACGAGAGACGCGGGCAGAACGAGCAAGGAGGGATGTGCGACCTTTTTCTTTTTCAAGATCAACAGCAGCGAAATCACTTGAATCGTTTTCCCCAGCCCCATGTCATCCGCCAAGCAAGCGCCCAATCCTAAGTTAGACAGGAACGCCAGCCAGTTGACGCCCGTGGCTTGGTATTCTCGCAACGTTGCCTTCAGCGCCGTGCCGGGCAGAGCCGATGCGAGCTGCCCCGGACTCCGCATGTCGCTCAACAGCGCCCCCAGCCATTTACCCGCGTCGACGAACGACCAATCCTGTTCTTCAATCTGCTGCGGCTCGTCACCGAGGTCGGCGGGTGCACCCGCCAACAGTCGCATGCCGTCGCTAAACGAGAGGCCATCGACGGCCTCTTCTTCCACCGCTTTCCAATGCAGCAATGCCTGTTGAAGTCGCTCGCGATCGACCTCCACCCATTGCCCTTTGATGAGAACTAGTCCGTCATCGCCATCCAGCAAAGCCTGAAACTCTGCGGGCGTCAGTTTTTCACCGCCGAGCGCAACTTGCATGCGAAAGTCGAGCATTCCATCCGCGTCGAATTTCTTTTGCTTGGTGTCGCCGATCGTGACGCTGACGCGCGGTCGAGTACGTTTTTTCCACCAATCTGGCAACCGAACCGTAATGGCATTTTGTTCCATAATCGGCACGTCTTTTAGGAATTGGTAAGCCTCCGGCGGTGTCCACGCAAGCGGCTCATAAACGTCTCCAGAGTCAACCAACTGACGCAAGAACTCGCTCGATTCGGAAGCCGATTGAATTGGCGAGAGCAGTTTGATCAGCGCGTTCTTGTTCTTTGCGCCGGCGTACTGCTGCAGAGCTTTGCTAAGTGGCTGATATTGTGTCTTCTTCCCATCGCCCAAAGGCGTCGGGGCATACGTCGCCATGAACGCAAACGGATAGTCGGGATCGCGCCTGTTTTCGGCAAGATGAAAGCAGACGCGACCGACCTGATGCCACAACGGAGCTCGTTGCTGCAAGAACCCAGAGAGCGATTGCTTGCTGGCCTGAAGTTCGTCGCGAAACCAAACGTCGATCTCCAGCCAAAGTTTGTTCAGCAGCTCGCGAGAGACGTACTCACCGCCAGGCATCGGCGGCACGTTCAGAATGAGCGATGCTAAGTCGGCATCGGTGAGAGCTGGGATTTCGCCAACAGACTTAGGCGGACCAGCGGGCAACTGGCAGACTTTGTCCAGGAAGCGGCCAGCGAATCCTTGCCAATAGCGAAGCCCGGGTGAAAGCGAATTCCTGTTCTCTTCCGCGAGTCGACCGCCTGCCAATTCAAACAGTCCGGCACCGTTCCCGTCTTGGAACGACTGCGTCAGTTGTACGTGGCGTCCGGCCCCGCCTGGCTTCGCCTTTCCTTGCCGACTTCCTTGCCGACTTCCTTGCCGACTTCCGCCGCCAACGTCGCCGCCAACGTCGCCGCCAACGTCGTCGCCGATTGCATTGGCTTGAATCGAAATCCGGCCTGCAGGACTCACTGCCAATTCAAATTCCACTCCGCATTCCTCCTTGATGTTGCCTTTTACTGCCACGCAGCCAGATGCTTCGCCCAGATGAATGGATTGGTCGAATTTCTTTTGTTCATTTCACGCCGACGACACTACCCATGCGGAAGACTGGCAACTACATCGGGTATGCCAGCCAAAAACACTGCATCATGTTGGTGATGATGATATCCTTTGAAAACAAATTCATTCCAATAGTGCGTCTCAGGTCCGAACTTCAGTAAGTCGTACAGCCGCGCCAATTCGTTGGGACCGTGGAACTCAACCATCGCCCGCTTGAGAAACGCGAGCCAATCCGATTTTGCCGATTCGATCAGGATATAGGGCGTTGTCATAGCGATCCAATTGGACGCGATACCGGGTTCCAATGGCGGCGCCAACCGCACGTACCACAGTTCACCCCGGCGGCCAAGGTAACCGGAGGCACAATGGCACGTTAATTCATCATCGGTGATCAATTCTCGCAGCCGAACGTGCCCCTTGTCTCGGCCCACATGCTCGTAGATTCCCATTCGGGAAGCGGCCAATTTCTTGCAAGCATCGAGTTGATGTGGATTCATCAAGACCACATCGTTGGCAGCAATTTGGCACCCGGCTACAGTGTCTGAGCTTTTGCCAATCCGCAGATCGTACAGTGCCCACATACAAAAGTAGCTGTTCGTTAGCGGACTTATCGGTGGTCCGGAAGGCATGTACTCCTCCTCCGCCTTCTCCACAGTCGTCGCCCATGTCGTCATCTCCGTCATCTGAGTCACAACGGTGGCAAACTGCGACGTCAATTGCTGAATGAAGATGTAGGCCGCATGGACTGGGTCATAGCCCCCCTTGATCAATGTTTCAATGTCTGAGGCACCGCCGGGCAACGGTTCGCCGGGACGCCGCTTGGGAACTTTGGTGGGTAACCCGGACGATTTGCTCAACAGCTTCTTGTGCAGGCGATTTGCGTATTGGCCCATGTTCAATCCTTGATAACGAATTTGGTTCTTAGGTTTTCCGCGTTGAAGATGGTAGAGTCCGTCGTCCCCAATGGTTCCAAGTAACTCGTGCCGCAGCTTGACGCGACACTTGGCAGAACACATGTCTGAAGTCGAGATTCGAGGGGGCCACGGTTCCTTTTTTGTGCATAGCCGAAGATTCTACCGGATCACGGCCATTCGATCGACCCTGGCAGCCCCTTGAAAAAGTGGAACTTTTCGGCTTTCGCCAGCGGTCGATTGGCGATAAATTTCTTCTGCTCGCCGTTCTTTCGTCGGCAGGTGACCGAC
>JBLHLE010000997.1:0-3563 GCA_047620805.1 Pirellulaceae bacterium | reverse complement strand
GCTTGCACCACTTAACCCAAAGTATCGAAGTTCGCTGGCGACGCGATCTCACCTGGCAGACCATCGACGCGAACGTCGCGACCGTGGAAGACTTTCTGCAAACGCCAGTGCTATTCATCAGCGGCAAAGACGAACTGCGACTTGCTAACGAACAAAAAGAAGACCTCAAGCGCTACGTCAACCAAGGCGGCTTTATTTTTGCCGAAGCGGCTTGCGGTGGCTTAGCGTTTGACAAAAGTTTTCGAAAACTAATGACCGAAATCTTCCCCGACTCGCAGCTTCGATTACTGCAGCAAGATCATCCCGTGTGGTTCGCGGAAGGTCAGGTCAACGCGAAGTACGTGCCGCATCTCTACGGTGTCGACGCCTGTTGTCGGACGAGCGTCGTTTATTGCCCTTCCGATTTATCATGCTATTGGGAATTGGCCAATCGCAACCGAAAAGACGACTATCCGGCAAACGTGAACGATCAAATCGATGCCTATTTGCAAATCGGGCAAAACGTGATCGCTTATGCGACAAATCGGGTACTTAAGGATAAGTTGGACACTCCAGTAATTGGCGAAATTCGCCACGTTGAACCGCTGACGCGGAACATGCTAGTCGTGCCCAAACTTCAGCATACGGGCGGAAGTGACGACGCTCCCAACGCGCTAACCAATTTGCTCAACCACGCTCGCGACCAAGTCGAGATGCGCATCGATTCCAACCGACGCATGATTTCTCCGACCGATCCGGCGTTGTTCGACTATCCGATCGTGTTCCTTCATGGACGTCGCGACTTTCGCTTCACCACGTCGCAACAAAAGGCCTTGTCTACTTTCGTCAAGCGAGGCGGAGTGATTATGGCCGATGCGATCTGCGCCAGCCCGCAATTCGTGGACGCGTTGCGAAGGGAAGTCGCCGCCGTGATTCCGGGCAGTAAGCTGGAACGAATCCCGATCAATCACAAAATGTTCGGCGCTGAATTTGGTGGATACGATCTATCATCCGTCACTTTACGCGATCCCAAACTACGTCGCGAGTCCGATCCCCTCGGCATCCGTTTGATTAAAGGTGCACCCTATCTCGAAGGTGTTCAGATCGACGGGCGCTACGCAGTAATTATTTCCCCTTACGATCTGAGCTGCGGTTTGGAAAACCACACATCGCTAGAATGTAAAGGTTATATCAAGGAAGATTCTGTGAAGATCGGAATCAACCTCATTCTCTACGCCCTGCATCAATAGAGAAACGCGTGAATCAATGGCGTAAGAACAAGCGACGTGCGGATCGACAGCAATCCGCTCAGCAACCCGACGCTCCGTCTGCTCCAGACCGATCGTCCACTGGAAATCTTCATTGGACGTACCTAGCGATCATGTTGTTGACGCTGTTGATTCGCGGCGGATTCGCAACTGTGACGCCCAGCGGGTTGGAATCCGACCCCGATGGATATCGCCAAATCGCGATGGAATTGCGAGAGCACGGCAGCTATCAACGCCGAGACATTGTGACGAAACAGACGTTTCCAACCGCCTACCGCCCTCCCCTCTACCCACTCATATTGGCCATCGTTTCTCCCGCACCTCAGGCTATCCTGTTATTACATGTGATACTCGCGTCGCTGACTGCGATCTGCATTCATCGCATCGGTGCAATTCTGCAGCTAGGCAAGTTCGTTTGGGTGGCGATTTTGGGAACGCTACTCGATCCGATACTGCTGAACCAGTCGTCCCTGCCAATGACCGAAACGATTGCGGCAGCACTGGCGGTAGCCGGATGGCTGGCATTCATACGTTGGTGGCAGCGGCGCAACTGGACAAACGCCATATTATTGGGTGTGGCTATGGGCTTAGCCGTGCTCTGTCGCCCAACGTTTGCTCTTTGCAGCATCGTTCTATTGGCAGCGGCGGTGACGACGAATCGATCTGGCTTGGCCACCGTTGTGGCATTTGTCTTGGTAGTTATTCCCTGGGCAATAAGAAACCAACAGGTTTTCGGCAAGCCAGTTCTGCTGACGACGCACGGCGGTTATACGCTGTTGCTCGGAAACAACGAACATTTCTACGATCATCTCAACAGCAATGAAGCGGTTTGGAATGCAAATGAGTTTCATCGTGAGTGGCGCGACAAATTGGCGACGACGGATCCTAAAGACGAACTAACCCGCGAGCAACTAGCCTACCGGACAGCCAAAGCGGCTATCGCCCATCGCCCCAGCGACTTCGCGTACAGCTGCATGGTTCGAGTAACGAGATTCTGGCGCATCGCCCCAGCACCGCGTACAAGGTCGGAAGGAACTCAAACAATTCTGATGCGATACGGAGTGGGTGCGTGGTACTGCATAGTATTCGGAGGTGCGATTCTCGCCTTCCTGCGAGTTCGATGGCAATTGCAATGGGCGGTATGGTTGCCCGCAGTTTTGCTGTGCTTAACGTTTACATTAATTCACGCCTTCTATTGGAGCGACATGCGAATGCGTGGGCCCGTCATGCCTGGCATTTACTTGCTGATCTCTTACGGAATTTGCTTATTGCAAATCGACAAGTTCATGCCAGACTCCTCATAGGTCGTTGGCAACGGCTCTCAGGCACGCAAATTCAATGGTTTCTCAACCCGCCGCAAGCTACAATCACGAACGTCCCAGTTCTCATTCTGTAGAGGTCACTATGCGACGTTGCCTAATTTCACTCGTTGCGCTACCGTTACTGTTGTTAATCCCCGATACGATTCGCGCTGAAAGGGATTGGAATTGCGGCGTCGCCAAGGTCAATATCACGCCGCGTTCGCCGATGTGGATGTCGGGCTATGCGAGCCGCAATCATCCCGCCGAAGGAACGCTGACGAAGCTGTGGGCGAAGGCGGTTGTTTTGCAGATAGCGCAGGAGAAGAGGAGCCGCATGGTTCTCGTCACACTCGATCTGCTCGGGATCGACCGGGCTTTGTCTCAGCGGATCAGAGATAGAATCTGCAAGACACATCGGCTCGAGTATTTCCAAGTCCACTTAGCTTGTTCGCATACGCACACGGGCCCTATCGTCGCTGGAAACTTGCGTCCTATGCACTACATGTTGCTCGACGAAACAGCCCAAAAGCAAGTTGATGACTACGCCAAGTTTCTCGAAGAGTGTGTAGCGGAAGCCGTGGCAACGGCTTACAACAACAATCGCTATTGCACTCTTGAATACGGAGTCGGCAAGGCAACATTCGCTGTGAATCGTCGGAACAATCCTGAGAACGACGTAGCCAGCCTCCGCCAGACGGGCAAACTGGTTGGCCCGTTTGACCACGACGTACCCGTCCTGATTGCCAAGTACGGCAAGAAACCCGCTGCGATAATTTTTGGCTACGCTTGCCATGCCACTGTCCTCAGTTTCTATCGGTGGTCGGGAGACTACCCGGGCTTCGCTCAAATCGAAGTCGAAAAACAATTCCCCGACTGTATTGCCATGTTCTGGGCGGGATGTGGGGGCGATCAAAACCCGCTTCCCCGCAGAAAAGTCGAGTTGGCGCAGCAGTACGGCAAGCAACTGGCTGACGCCGTCGGCGAAGTCGTTAATGGTAAGACCAAAAACCTAACG
>JBLHLE010000996.1:0-3568 GCA_047620805.1 Pirellulaceae bacterium | reverse complement strand
GTGGATGCATGTAGGGATGGATCACATCGTGGACCTCGGCCGGCATCACATCGTGGGCTTGGTACAACAGCCAAGCTGCACAATAACCAGACTTAGAGTTGATGACTTCGTCCCGTTGTTCCTGCGTCAAAAGAGTTGCCGCAAACATCGTGATTACCACGCATAGTACCACCCCTTTCGCCAGCCCCAGAACGGCTCCAAGTTGGCGGTCAAATTCCTTCAGCTTGATGCGGTCGAGGAAGTCGGACACCAGTCGAAACAGGATCCAAATAGCCAGCGAGCAGCCAATGTATAGAGCTAGCATCGCCAGGAACTTATTCCAAGGCGGAGCTGCTTGGATCAGCTTCGCCACCGGTTCTCGGAAGTGCATCGCCACAAAGAAGCTCAGGAAAATCGATGCCATCGATGCGATTTGCCAGACAACTCCTTTCCATAAACCAAGAACAGTGGCACCAACCAGTACCGTCAGCATGATTATATCGTAGATCTGCATTGCTAGCATTCCTTTAATGCGTACATCTTAACAAGAGCGGAATTATAGCGAGCAACGGTTTGGAGTCGTAGGTCAAATTTCGCTTTCGTAGCTCAATTCTCGTACGGCAAATTCTGCTGCCAGAGCTAGCACTGCGGACAAAACAGGCTGGCGGTCGACCGTTGTATCTAGTAAAGTCCGCCAAAACTATCGCGGAGTGATCTGAACACTTTTTCCGCGAGGCGATCGATTCTAGACACAGCCAAGGATGGGACAATGGCCGATTTCAACACGCACATTACCACGAGTACGATAGTCGGGATTGGTTACGGACTGGGGGGGTTCTATTTCGGCGTGCCACTGCCGTGCGTAGTGTTGTCGGCTGGCCTGTGTAGCCTTGCGGGGATCATTCCGGACCTGGACAGTGATTCTGGTAAGCCCGTCCGCGAGATTTTTGCTGCCGCAGCGGCGATGGCTCCTTTAATGTTGGCCGATCGATTTCGGCAGCTCGGCTTCGACCACGAATATATCGTCATGGCAGGTTTACTGCTGTATTTGATCATTCGCTTTGGAGTGTCAGCGATCTTCAAACGTTACACGGTGCACCGAGGCATGTGGCACAGCATACCGGCATGCGCGACAACAGGACTGCTGACCTATTTGATGGTCTACAATCATTCCGAGCAGGTTCGTTTTTACTTGACCGGCGCCTCGGTACTCGGCTTCCTTGTCCATCTCACGCTGGACGAAATATGGTCCATCGAGTTTAAAGGCATTAAGATTCGCTTGAAGAGTTCCTCTGGAACGGCTTTGAAGTTCTACAGCAAAAGCGCCTGGGCGAATTTCTCAACGTACGCCAAGATGATTGCACTAACTTGTTACGTCATCTTCGCAGACCCAGTGCTGATGGAAAAATTCAAAGTCAATGAGGCCCATCAGACGGCGCGCGACAAGGTCAACGAAGTGATCGAGTCGACCGAGCCCTTGTGGCGGTAGGCAGTCCACTCGAGTTCGGTTTTTTTTGCACAACCCCGGGTGAAAGCGAACAAAGGTACCAAATCCGTCATAGAATACGGCCGTTCGGAAGACGAAATGGAAGTCAATCATTGGTACATCTCAAGGACTTTCTTGGCAGAGTATTTTCCGGCGTCCAGATTAGTTGCGAATTTTGATAGCTTTCCTTGGGCTTACGCCCAAGGCTACATGCTGTCGCCACTTCGTGGATGGAACTTACTCATGCAGGTTTCTCCTGTCGCATGGCAGCACATTAACTTCTATGGCCGCTACGAATTCGGCAAGCACCCAGATGCCATTGATCTAGAATACATCATCCAGGAAATGGTGCGACGTCGCTTCGAATCAAGGGCGACTCCAGTGACTTGAAGTCCTTATTCCTCAGTAAAAGTTTGGGACCCAGAGGAATTGCCTGCTCGACACGCGATTTATCGACTGCCTCAATGCAAACTGAGAAGGGGAGACACGTCCAGCAGGCACTCGAACTCCCGTGGGAAATCGACCGAGACGCGGGCGTGCACGGCCCCTTGCTTATCGAAAAAACGATGTTCGCCGTCGATTGCAAATACGCCTTCGTGCCACACGTTGGGGTGAATATACAGACCTTCCCGTCCGCTGAACCAAAAGCAGACAAAATCTTCCGGCTTCACTTCGTCACCTGGCTTGGCCAGCGGAACGAGGAACGGTTTTTGAATCTGTGGAAAGAACAACTGCCCGCCATCGGGATGGTAATTGGCGTGCCACAACAGCAGTGTCTTCGGTGCGCGTGAGTGCTGCTCGTCTGCGTCGGCTGGTTCCACCGCGTAGCCCAAAACATAATGCCCTCCAACCGCTTCATTGCGGCCATAGAGAACATCGCCCTTCCATTCGCAAACGAACACGCCTTCCGTTGTACCTCCTTCGTTACCGCTATCCTCGTCGACGGGCCGACTACCCTGAGCGGGCCAGCGAACGATTTCTATTTCGACGGAATCCGGCGAGTCCACAAGCTGCCCGTAGCCAGCGAGTGACTCCGACGTAGCCTCGATAACTTCAAGCGGAATTCGTTTCAGACCTCGGGAGATTCCTGGATTCAAATAGTCTGGTGACATTGAAACTCCACTCGTGAATTCTTTTGTAGTTGGCAACCGCTAAGACACCGCACTGGCGTCTCTCAGAATTCCTTGCTGGAGTCGATCAGCATGGTGACTGGGCCGTCGTTATTTAGCGAGACATCCATGTGCGCCTGAAAGATCCCGGTGGCGACATTCAGCCCCCTGCCCCTGACAGCCTCAACGAACTGCTCGTAAAGCTGATTAGCTTGTTCGGGCGGAGCCGCTTTGCTGAAACTGGGACGCCGCCCTTTGCGGCAGTCGCCGTATAAAGTGAATTGGCTGACGACCAACATCTCTCCATGGATGTCTTCGAGCGAACGATTCATCTTGCCTTCGCCGTCGTCGAAGATGCGTAACTGGCAGATCTTGCCTGCCAGGTAACTTACATCGCTCTCTTTGTCCTCGGCTGTCACGCCCAGTAAGACCATCAAGCCGCGACCAATCTCGCCGACAATTTCGTTGTCCACGGTGACGCTTGACTCGGTGACGCGTTGAACTACAGCTCGCATTGATACACCAGTAATGTCGGGTTATGCCATCGGCTCGCTCACTGCTTCTTCTATCTAGCCAGCGGTGGGATCTTCTTCACTGTTGGGCTCTTCCAAATCATCTGTATCGAGTCCCCTTCGCTGCCGTTCTTTCCTGACTTGCTGGAGGATCTCATCGATCAATTCATAGTTGGCGCCGATTTTGCCAATTTGCATGAAGAAGGCGATGGCAGTTCCCAGTGTTCCTAAGATGGCAATGATGTGATGCCAGGTCAACCAACCGACGGCTTTGTCGAGAGACACACCGGGGTCCGAGACGGCACCTAACATCGACATGACTAGAACCATGCAGATCCCGAATATCGACCAGGGGAACGCCCTGCTCTTCAGTCGACCACTCCGCTCGATTAACTCATCCTCGAGCCGATATGCCTCGACAACTTCGTGGCACCATTTTCCCGTGCCGATGAAATACGTCACAGTGATACTGTTGACGAGGA
>JBLHLE010000995.1:0-3569 GCA_047620805.1 Pirellulaceae bacterium | reverse complement strand
CAATGTGTTGTTGCCCAGCTCATCGCACAAATCTAGTTGGGCGAGCAGTTGATTCCCAGTGAGAATTCCCGCTGGAATCTTACTGCGAACCATGAACATGTAGGCCTTGCCACCCGCACCGCCACGCCGATCGCGATCGTCTTGTTGGTACGTGCCGTGGTGTTTTAGCAGTTGTATGCTTCCCTTGCCAAAGAAATCGTTTTCGTCGACCAGTTCGGGGCCGATATCTCCGCGTAGAAAGTTGCTTTCCCGTTTGAATACTTCAACGGGACTGACTTTGGCTTCGTCATTCATCAAGTTTGCCTTCTAGTTGCTGACTCGAAAGAGGTGGACGCGGTGCTTCGCGGCTTGATTGCGTCTGGATTTCGAGGCTTTTAATATCGTGGCTTTTAATTTCCGGGCTGCTGATTGTCGGGGCTGCTGATTGTCGGGGCTGCTGCTCGTACTGGCAACTGATTTCCTGTGAGCGGATACGAGCCAGTTGGCTGCTTGGCTGGTTTGCCAGTATTCGCTGTATTTACGTCGATTATTCGCATTGGCGACCCAACGTCAAGATCGCCCAATTGCGTTGGGCCGCTTTCCGTGTGGCCAGCGTCAGTTAAAATGCCCGTTTTCCAATTGCACTTTCACGCAACTAGGCACCGCAAAGCAGGGTTTTCAGGATGACAGCGACAGTTCTCGACGGCAAGAAAATCGCCACGGAAATTCAACTAGAGATTCGTGACGATGTCTCTAGGTTCACTGAGAAGACCGGAATTACTCCATGTTTGGCGGCTGTTTTGGTGGGGGAAGATCCCGCCAGCCAGGTTTATGTACGCAACAAACGCAAAGCCTGCGAACTTGTGGGGATCGAAAGCATCTTTCACCACTTACCCACAGACACCAGCGAATCCGACCTGCTGAAGTTGATTGACGAGCTGAATAAGGATGCCAAGGTTCACGGAATTTTGGTCCAATTGCCACTTCCCGATTCCATTGATCCTTTGCAAGTTCTGGATGCGATCGACGCTCTCAAGGATGTCGACGCGTTTCATCCCGAAAATGTTGGCTTGATCTCTCAAGGTCGGCCTCGCTTTCTGCCCTGCACGCCGCACGGCATTATGCAGATATTGCATCGCTACGACATTACGGTTTCGGGAAAACATGTGGTCGTCGTCGGACGCAGCGATATCGTCGGCAAGCCCATGGCCATGATGCTGCTGGCCCGCGACTCAACAACGGGTCCCGATGGTGCCAACGCCACGGTCACCGTCTGTCACAGCCGCACCCCCGACCTCGCAGCCATCACTAAGACCGCCGACGTGTTGATCGCTGCAATCGGCCAAGCAAAATTCATCGCTCCCGATATGGTGAAACCAGGAGCCGTTGTCGTTGATGTCGGGATCAATCGAACCGACGATGGGCTGGTAGGAGATGTGGACTACGAGTCCGTTGCCGAAGTTGCCTCCGCAATCACACCCGTTCCCGGTGGCGTTGGACGACTGACAGTTACCATGCTGCTTTACAACACGCTAAAAGCCGCCGAGTTACAGAATCAGGGCAGTTAGTAGGTGCCGCAATAGCCACTCAGCTCTGAAGCTGTCACGTACGAGCGAATGGAGATTGCACGTCCTGCTGGCTACCTCGCACTTCCAGGATCCCACCTGCGGTGAACTGGCCCAGCGACTTTCGTGATGGACAGAATTATACCAACGGCAGACAGAAAACGACCGGAGCGGATGCAGAAACGTGAATTCGAACACGTCAGGTCAAAAAATGTTGAACGTCTCGAAATTCTTTGAGAAGCGGGTTTTAGATTGAGCTCCGAGAGCGAATCTGGGCCGGACTCGACCGACGTGTAGCGTCACCGAGTAGGGAGTGGTGGGCACCCGAAAGAGCGAGCGGAAGTCGCTGGGCCACTACAGGCGGGCTCCATCATGATTGCGGAGGACTTGTACGCTATTCCTCGTCTGACGCTTCCAGTACGTCTGCATCCACTAGGTCATGTGGTCGTGCGGATGCGCGTTTGTTGACAATTAGATCCAATTTCGAAATAACCGGAACCTTGATTTCGTCCCATTCAACTGTCACGCAACGTTTGTTGCACTCGGAAAAATCGACTCCGTCCGCGATTGTAGTAATGTCAATTCTTCGAGGCGGAACACCGATCTGAAAAACGTTCCCAATCTCTGCGAGGTCATCGCGAGAAATCTGGTCCATTGGCGCCCCGAATTTGGCCAAGGCCCTGAGCAATCGTTCTGCATTCGCGATCGTCGCTGCGACCCAAATGTCAATGTCTTTTGTCGCTCGAGGGTATCCGTGCGCTGCCAACGCATAGCCACCAATAACGAGAAACTCAACCTTTCCTCCGGACAAGCACTGCAACATGTCTTTGAAGTCGTCGTTCAACATTTTGATTTGGTACTAGCGACCATACTTCCTTGCTTAATTTCCAGGCGAAGTCCATGCGTTCGTCCATCGATCCGGGAAAGAACCCATGATCCGTCGCTTCGTCAACCGTCGTTTTTCTAATTGTCACAACACGTTCTTTCATCTTGGATATCCTAACTGAACAAAGACTGACGTCCAATCGGGATTCATGATGTTGTGGGGACAAATTGGGGACAACATTGCCAACGCTATGCCAATTAAGATACAATGCGACTCCAATCGTTGAATGAAGCTATTTTCAAGTCGGGAAAGAAGTTGCAGCGTTTCTGCAACACAAACTAAACACAACATCAACTCGTAAATGTGGATTCAAAATCCACTTCAATACAAATCCACTTCAATACAAATCCACTTCAATACAAATCCACTTCAATACAAATGCAATGCAAACCCAACACCAGATCAACATTAGTTGTGACCATTTATTGGGTTATGTCCGCCAGATTTTAAGTTTGCGGTCGGTGGTGTAGGGGATTCCTTCAAACTGACACACTGGATGCTCAATCCAGTTCGCGAACCGGTCGATTCTTGGCCAGGCCTCCTTTGATCGCTGGCTGTGCGGGCTTAGGTCGAACACGCCCTCTCGCCTTGGGCGTCAACTCTCAACTCTCAACTCTCAACTCTCAACTCCTGCCACTCGTGCGCACGACTATGGTTGCAAGATCTCTTGACGACCACTTCGCCTGCCTTCCAAATCTCGTATGCAACCCAGTCAACGGAGCCGCCATACAAATAGGCCGTTGGACCAGTCGGGCCAACCGCAACGGAGATGACGAAAACGGCAGCATCGAGCATTGTTACGTTACGTACACCAATCTCGTAACTGCCGAAACCGAAAAATTCACCCTTTATGCCAGAAGTAGCGTTTGGCATAGGTTTGTAAGCCCAGAATTCGACCGTGAATTCCTTGACAAGTCGGCCCCACTTTTCTTTTGAGTCGTCCGGTATAAAGTCGTCTGCATCCCAACCCGAACCGTGAATCAACTTCCAACTCATAGTTTGAGCAGCAGTAAAAACTATCTCTACATTTGGGCGGACGGGATTCACGCGAAAATCCGGCTGAAATCCGAGGGAAACAACAAACAATGCATGTTGGTTCTGATGGGAGCCACTGCGGACGGCAAGAAGGAGTTAATCGC
>JBLHLE010000994.1:0-3576 GCA_047620805.1 Pirellulaceae bacterium | reverse complement strand
GTTTTCTAGTGACACGGTCCATAATAAGACGTCATCGATTTCTTTGAGATTTACCAACCGTTCGTATTGCCGATCGGCGTCGACGTACAGTGCCAGTTGAGTTTCGCCGGTGAGGCTGGCTTGCAGCTGTCGCATTCTCATGCTCATCGCCAGCGGAGAGACGTTTAACAGCGCGTGGACTTTGTCGAGTTGTTTGTTGGCAACGCGGTAGGTCAGTTCCTCGCTCATGTCCAGTGAGCGAAGTAGATTCTTGTCGGCTAAGACCTCTGCCAAAGTCGCGATTCCCTGTCCCGATTGGTCGGGAATCGGAAGGCCCAGTTGCGTATCGAAGAGGTATAGGTCGTCGTCGATAAGGAGAGCTGGGAGCCACGGTTCCACCGACCCGGTACCGGCATTGTCGAGCACGCCGAGCATCACGGCGTTGAGTCCCTGTTGCCGCGCGAGAAGAATAAAGATCTGAGCGCGGTTGAGCATGTCGCCGTGTCCATAAAGCAGCGTCTCGAGTGGACGGTGCATATACCCCGGTCCGACCTTTGCTTCCGAGGCTGCGCTGACAACGCTTCGATTATCGGTGGCCGGTCCCGTCTTGACGCGATCTGGATGAGCGAAAAGGGGAGTGAGTTGGATGTTGCGAACCGTCCAATCGAAGATGCGTTCGGCGGCAAAGAGTTGTTGTTCGACGTCGGCACTCAGCCCCTTTTGTTTCGACCACTGGGCGAGAAAATCGGGAGTGGGCTTGCGAGTGACCCACGCGCCGGTCGATTTCATCTGCCGTGTTTGCTGCAGGTAGGCGACGTCGTCAGCACCGAAATTCTTGTCGGAAAGTACAGCGGGCGAGATGTCGCGAATGCCCTGGAATTGTGGTGGGATACGGTCGAGCAGTAACGTCTTTTTCCAGTTTTGGACGGCAGGCTGTGCGTTGGTCCAACGATTTAAATTGGAGGCAATTTGCGTATTGAGATCCTGCGAGGTTCCTTGATCGGCTGTGTCGAGTAGATCCATCGCCTGCTTGAGATGATCTAGACGTTGCGACTTACTTCGCGTTTGCCGCGGGCGGGTGACTTGCGGCGGATCGCAACCGAGGCAAGTCAAAATGCAGACACAGATGCCGATTGCGAGTAGAGCGGGATAGATGCGAACGGAACTCAATTTAGATTCTCCACTGTTTCTCGTAATCTCAATAGGCGATCGACAAGCGAATCGAATTGATCCAATGGGATCATATTCGGCCCGTCACTCGGCGATTTGTCAGGATCGGGGTGTGTTTCAAAGAAAAGGCCATCAATACCGATGGCGACCGCCGCGCGCGCTAATGGTTCCACCATAGCGCTGTTTCCGCCTGTCGTTCCGCCGAGGCCACCGGGTTCTTGAACGCTGTGCGTGGCGTCGAATACCACTGGGACGCCAAGTTCGCGCATTTGAATCAGGCTACGCATGTCATTGACTAATCGTCCGTATCCAAAAAAGGTCCCTCGCTCGCAGAGTATGACGTTTAAGCATCCCGATTCTCGCAACTTCTCCACGACATGCTGCATGTCCCAAGGAGCGAGGAATTGACCTTTCTTGACGTTGACGGCTTTGCCCGTTTCCGCGGCAGCGACGAGCAAATCGGTTTGTCGAGCCAGGAACGCTGGAATCTGCAATATGTCGCAGACCTCGCCGACTGCGGCTGCCTGTGATGATTCGTGAACGTCGGTGGTGACCGGAACTCCGAAAGTTTCTCTCACTTTGGCGAGAATCCGAAGGCCTTCGTCGATTCCCAAACCTCGGAATGAACTAAGACTGGTCCTATTCGCCTTGTCGAAAGAAGCCTTGAATACAAATTGAACATTGCGTTCGGCGGTGATTTTCACCAACTGCTCGGCAATGTTCATGGTCATCGTTTCGCTCTCGATCACACACGGGCCAGAAATTAACAGTAATGGTTGTCCAGCACCGCAAAGGTAAGAACCGACTTGAGCGTTTTGAATCGACACGATCGTTCCTGTTGTGACTTTTTGTCAGCGAAAGCGATAGAACTGAATTGATGGTGGTTAACAATCGTCGCTCAATTCTACACCTTGGCTTTCGAGCCATAAACGAGGTGCGAGCAAGTGCAGGCGACTGGGCAAAACTTCGATCTCAATTGGTAGGTATCCTCCCGGATCCCCGTCGAGTTGAAAAGGTGCTTGGCCATCGGAGTCGATCCGAATCCGATTGGCTTTTACGGTAATAAAGTCTTGGAACGATTCGTGTTGTCCCAGCAATACGCCGCCAAGGTAGCGGATGCCGTCCCACAGTGACCCTTCTTTAAAGGTGCAGATATCGAGCAAGCCGTCAAATCCCGTGGCGTTGGGAGCGATTTTCAAGCCAGCTGCGTATCGCGGCAGATTCACCACAAACGCCCACTTGGCATGGATCTCACCCTTCACATCCCCATTTTCGTACGTAATATGGAGTTCCGGGTATTCGTAATTACGTATCGATTCGAATATTGGTTTGGCGTAAGAGAGATGATGAATGTGGCCGGTGCGTGATTCGTGAAGACGTCTCACGACTTCCGCATCAAATCCACATCCAACCATCAACAGGAAAATCCGCCCGTTTGCCTTGCCCGCGTCGAGCGGAATTATTCCTCCGTTGAGAACCGTTTCGCCAACGGCTTCTGGGGTTGGTTCAATGTTGAGGTATTTGGAGAGCAGGTTCTCGGTACCCAAAGGCAGGATTCCAAGGGGGGCGGTAGGTGGAGTGTGGTTGGCGACCAGGGCAATTGTGCCGTCGCCACCCGCTGCAAGGACCGCGCGGAGCTCTCCGTTTTCGTGGTACTGCGCGCTTAATTCGCTTAATTGTTGGATGTCCGAGGTAACTTCGACCTGCATATCTCGTTGGTTGAGATACTTCTCAAGCGACTCAACCGCCGGAGCGCCAGATCGGGCACCCGCCTTGGGATTTGTCAGAATTAAGACACGAAATGTCGCCGGGTTTATAGGATGGGCAAGCTGGGACACTTTTGAGGTGCCTTATTTTGAGCCACTTGCAGAGAGTTTGTTCTGAACGAGGGCGCGCTGCTGCGCAAATTGATACATCCGATTGAACAAGTGTAGTGAAAAAGCGCACGTTCAAAGGGCTGTACAGGGAGGTTATCGGGTGCTTGGCGTGGTGTCTACGACGATCGTTTGAATAATGTCGAATTTTATAAAGTTCTTAGTAGCTGGTGTTTAAGGATCTTGACAGCAAAAAGTGGAGTAAGTTTTTTTATTCGGCACGATTCCTGCTTTACGTCAAGGCGTTGACTCGCTTGTGGCGAGTCGACAGAGCTGGCCCGTGGGGTCTCTGATGATATTTGGTGGGATGGTTGCCTTGCCCCTGGCCATCGCACATACCAAGCGGGTTTGGTGCATCGGAGGCCCCCTTTTTTCGTTCTTGTCTGCCCATTCTCCCAATCTCTCTATCTTTAATTGCGCAGCAGCAGCTCATTTATTACATCTTTTCTTCCAGATTGCCGAAAACATCTACTTACCCAAGTTGTTGTTTCTTGTGACTTTCAGGAATTCAGTTGTTGTGACTGCGCGGCGGAGGGAGCAATTGGCCGTTCGG
>JBLHLE010000993.1:0-3577 GCA_047620805.1 Pirellulaceae bacterium | reverse complement strand
TTATCAGGTCGGTTGTAGCGGTTGCCGGAGGGCCACCTTTTCCAATCTTGTAAACTGTTCAAAATGTTGACGTTAGCGAAATCCCTTAACTATACTGGTAATTCGGGAATAATTCGCTTCCCTAACTCTCGAATACTACCCAGAGATAAATTGCTGGGACCTGGATCCGTTTCGGAACTCGATATTACCAAACAGGTGTTGTTATGATTTTTCGATCGCTGTTGGCTTCCGCGTTAATTGCGACGATGTTTATCAGTCAGCTGGCGGAGGCTCAGCAGCCGCAGCCGGCCACTGGTCCGCCCGTTACTGGTCCCACTCGTCGATTAGCCCCTGGGGTGCTGACGACCATTCCCTACAAGGCAGAAGAAGACGAAACCGTTTTCACTCCGCGACCGCTGGTCGAATTGACCATTGGCAAGCCGCAATTAGACTGGCAGCCGAACCACTATCCCAAGAGCTCGACATTACTTCCCATGATCGAGCGAATGGTAGTTCGCCAGACGATTTGGAATTTGGAATTCACGTTTAAACCCGTCCGCATGATCAGCGTCGAGCAGCCGCAGCAGGGTCCCAAAGTGGAGCGGAAGCTGGTCTGGTACATGGTTTATAAGGTCGAGAACAAGGGTAGCCACTTGCGACCTTTAGAGGTCGAAGACCGATTTGGTCACAAGGTTTTCAAAGTCGAGCCGGTCAACGGACTTAATCCTCGTTTTTTTCCACACTTAGTTCTCGAGGGTTACGACGCTCGCAGCGGACGCCAAACAACGAAAAAGTCGTACCTCGACCGCATTCTCCCATCGGCTCAACGGGCGATCGAATTACGAGAGCGAGTGGGGGTCAAGTTGCACAATAGCGTCGAAATCTCCCGAGTTCCGATGCAGGAAGGCCAGTCAATTTGGGGCGTGGCGATTTGGGAGATCATCGATCCAAACATTGACTATTTTTCGATTTACATCCAAGGTTTGACCAACGCATACCGATTTACTGACAATTACACAGCAGGGGAATCGCCCGGGTTTGGGCGTGAATTTACCGCCAAAACCCTCCAGCTTAACTTCTGGCGTCCTGGTGATGAGCAGAATCCCTCGGAAGTGGAAATTAAGTACGGCGTGAGATTGGTGAAGGATCCGACCGAGCAAAATCAGATCCTTGGATTCTATGGCCAAGAGGAACCGCTTGATTTCCGCTGGATATACCGCTAAAAAGAATGGTTTGATCGACTGTAACTTGGGCAACAGTGTTTTGGCTACCCCTCAGGGCAGCCACGATCGCCCCAGTTGCCTGCAAACTATTCGGAATCAAGGAAGCACAAAATGGCACATAAGAAAGGTCAAGGCTCTAGTCGTAACGGTCGCGACTCGAATGCCCAACGACGCGGCGTTAAGAAGTTCGGCGGAGAAGCTGTAACTGCCGGGAATATTCTCGTTCGCCAACTCGGTACCAAGTTCCATCCCGGCGCCAATGTTGGTCAAGGTACAGACTATACGTTGTTTGCATTGGTCGATGGCAATGTATTGTTCGACCGCAAGGGACGACGGATTAACATCGTGCCCAGCGCGTAACGCGTCCCCAGAATTGACTCATCAAAAAGGACGTCCCGAGACCGGGGCGTCCTTTTTCATTACTCACATTGCACCTGCCAGATATCCCCGCGAAGAATTAAGAGTCACCCAAAATGTTTATCGACCGTGTAACAGTGCAATTACGAGCTGGCGACGGCGGAACAGGCTGCGCCAGTTTTCGACGCGAACGGTATGTTCCGCGAGGCGGGCCGGATGGGGGCGATGGCGGCCGCGGCGGCAGCGTCATCGTGGTTGCTCAGGCAGGTGTCGACAATCTGAATGGACTGGTCAATCGAAAATTCTGGCGAGCAGAGAGGGGCACAAACGGGTCGGGGTCCAAACGCCACGGCAAGCGGGGCGAAGATCTTATTATCAATGTCCCGCCCGGCACTATCCTGATGGACGCCGATCGCAGCTTCGTGATCAAAGATCTGGTTGAAGATGGAGATCAAGTATGCGCCGCCAAAGGCGGCAAGGGTGGCTTTGGCAACGCGCGATTCAAGACCGCTACCAACCAAGCTCCCCGCGATGCGAAACCTGGAGAACTGGGTGAAATTCGCAATATGTTGTTCGAACTAAAAGTGATTGCAGATGTTGGGCTGATTGGAAAACCCAATGCCGGTAAGAGCACCTTACTCAGCCGACTGTCACACGCTCGTCCCGAAATTGCCAATTACCCGTTCACGACAAAGCATCCCAATCTCGGACGCGTACAGATTGACATCGATCGTTCCTTCATCATGGCGGACATTCCCGGTCTCATCGAAGGAGCCCATCAAGGCGTCGGCCTGGGCCACGAATTTCTGCGGCACATCGAGCGCGCCGGAGTCTTAGTCCACCTCGTCGAGCCAATGCCTATGGATGGCACTGATCCGATAGAAAACTATGAGAGCATTCGCAACGAATTGCTCCAATACAACGACAAACTCGCTGAGCGGCCAGAAATAGTTGTCGTGACGAAAGCCGAACTCCCCGGCGCCGCAGAACTGCAGCAGCAGTTAAACGAAATGAGCAGGGGCGAAGTACAGCTCATATCCGCCGTCACTGGCCACGGGCTCAATGCACTAACTCAAAGAATTGCTCAGGTCCTAAACGAGTACAAAAACGCATGACTCGACCGTTGATCGCCGTCGATATCGGGAACACCTCTATTCAGCTCGGCGTGTTTCCTCAGCCTCAAAGTAGCCTCGAGCCATCTTTGATTGTAGCCATCGACGACTCGACTTCAGACTCTTTGGAATCACTGTTGCCGGCAGAACCGTGCGATTGGTTCGTCGCCAGCGTCAATCGCGAGCGGGAGGCATGGCTATCCCACTGGCAGACGTCGCACCGCGGTGACGATTTGTACCGAAACTTCGGCTATCGCGACTACCCTGGCGAAATCGATGTTCTCTATCCGGACAAAGTCGGAGCGGATCGCCTCGTCGCCGCTGCAGCGGCAGCGAAGTTCAAAGCTTCAAACAACGATGCCATCGTCGTCGATAGCGGCACGGCCATCACTGTCGACAATGTCGCAGCGAATGGAACCTTTCGCGGCGGCGCGATTCTTCCCGGCCGGCACTTGACGGTCCAAGCGTTGTTCCACGGCACTGACCAACTTCCCGCCATACAGATCGGCCAAGTTCCCCCCGCAGTCGTTGGCCGCTGCACAGAATCCGCCATCCAGGCCGGCGTTTACTGGGGAACAGTTGGCGCCGTGAATCTACTCGTCCAAAAAATGCTCGCCCAACAAAATGACACTCACACCGAGATTCTCGTAACTGGCCGTGATGGAGAACGATTGGCAACCCATCTGCCCCACCCAGCAAAACACTTTGAACACCTCGTACTCCAAGGAATTGTCATTTGCAGCGGAATCAACGAACAAAGTTCGCCTTGAAAAACCGCCTCCTATCTCGCTGTCACTTAATTCCGTGGCCGTTGAATGCCGTCGCCAACACAATCATCAATCGGTACGCTCCATGACTACAGTAACGGTCGTCACACCCGCTGGTCGCTCTGCCGTTGCCACCCTG
>JBLHLE010000992.1:0-3580 GCA_047620805.1 Pirellulaceae bacterium | reverse complement strand
AACGCTTGCCATCTTTCTCTTCGACTTGGTCGTAGTACGCTTCGCCTTTCAACAGTTTGGCGATTGCTTCTTTTTCAAAACCGTCTTTGGGAGCGTTGTCGTCGTTGTACGGTTCGCCCGTCGCGTCCAATAATCGGACTTCGTGCCAACCCTTTTTCTTAACGGCTTCAAACAACGCTTTGAACGCTTCGCCCGCCGGAAGACTCTTGTCGTCTTTGACGTAGTGCGTTGTAATGAGCACGATGGCGGTTTTGTAGATATCGTCGAGCATCCGGACTTGCTTGCGAGTCCGCTCTAATGCTCGGTCTTTTTTCTTCTTGGGGGCGTCAGCTGCCAAAGCAAAACCGCTCAGGCCAAACAGTGCGATCAGTGACAGACAAATTGCGCGTCGAAGCATTTTGGATTCCTTGTGGAGAGGGACAGGGTGTGTTGAGTTTTTTGGTTAACTTCTTACTGAGTCGGAATCGTGAGGCTGACGAGCGATTGTCCCTTCTTGACGACGTCGCTTAGCTTCACCTTGTTCAGGTACTGCATCTGTATCCGTTCGGCTTCGGCCAATACGCCGCGTAATTTGCATCCCGGCTGAATTACACAGATGTTTTCCTCCGATCCAACGCACTCCAGTAAATGGACGTTGCCCTCGATGTCGGAAATAACTTCACCGATCCGGATCTTGTTCGCCGATTTGGCTAACTCCACTCCGCCACCAACGCCGCGGAGACTGCGGATGTAACCCAACCGAGCGAGACGCTGTACCACTTTGGCCACATGGTCGCGGGAAATACCGTAGAAATTGGAAATTTCCAACACCGTGGCGCGGCTGTCACAGCCAGACAAGTACATCAGCACTCGCAAGCTGTAGTCCGTATGCAAAGCCAATCGCATCCACGCCGCTCCAAATAGGCCAAACAGGTTAAATAGGTACAGTTAATACCTATTTAGTATGGAGGAAGCGAGTTGTCAAGCGAAATTGGTCGCGATCTACTAACTTCATTCAGCAGATATGAGAAGTGCCAGTGGCAGGCGCCTTAATCGCTACTAGGGAGATTCTCCAGGTCGAGAAGATCCTTCTTGCGTCCTGCTGCTCCCTTCATTTTCCTCAACCAATGCAATGACACGTAGCGATAGTTGCCAACAACAATTGCTTCATTCATTAGTTGCTGCATTGGTGTCTCTGGTAGTCCCGGGACATAGTCAAAAATATCAAGAAAACCGAACTTTGTGGTCACCATCATGAGGTGGTTCGACTTGACGAATTCCAGCGTGACTGGATAAATGCGTTCGAGTTTCGTTGTCGGGTCGATCTCATTGGAGATCCAGTAGGCATCGAGTTCTTGCAAAGCCTGAGCCAACGCCGATTCACTGTCCTGGTTTCTTAGAAAAAGAACGTCAATGTCTTCAGTGCTACGCAGATACCCATGGAAGACGACAGCATGCCCGCCAACAATTACGTACGGAACGTTATGCTTAACCAGAATATCGATCAGCGGAAACTGGGATCCACTGTCCATTGACTTCCCTTACGCGTCGAGATTCGTAGTTTCGGCGGAGAAAGTGTTCCCAACCACCAGGAGAACTTCTGAGAGTCTCGAACGCCCGTTTTTGCAGTTTTGCAAATCGAAGCATTCGTTGCTCTGGTGTTTCGCTTAAGGCTTGTTGCTTTTGCAATCGCCGGCGAGCTTCAAGAGCTACATCGATTTCGTTCGAGTTGGGGGAATTCATCATTTTGACCTCGGTTGTCCATTGTAGTTCTGAACATCGCCGTAGTCCATCTGTTGAACTGCGATTCCCAGATGAAAGCCCAGATGAAAGGCCATGTCTCAAATCTAGGGACCAAGTCGAGGTGCTGGAATCAACTACATGGCTCGTGGTTTGCCAGCGATTCCAGCGAAGGATAGGGCTGGTCAGTCACTGACCGAGACGATGTCGGCCGCTCTTTGTAACGCTGCTTCGGCGCTGGCGAAGATTCCGGCCGTGTCTGTGGGGAAGACGTTTTCAGTTCCAATCAGTTTGACGATGCCAAAGTCTTCTAGGCTTCCCATCAAACTTGTATGAATACCGCAGAGGACCACGTGGCGGCCTGCGTTGGTCAAGCTGCGGGCGAACCGGTCGAGAACACCGAGCATCGTGGCATCGATCGAGTGGACTCGCCGCAAGCGAAAGACGACTACTTTTACGGGGCTGCGAAGCAGCGCTTGTAGTTTCTCTTCAAATTCGTCGGCCTGAGCGAAAAAGAGGCTGCCTTCTAGCTGCACAAAGGTCACTGCCTTGTTGCCACTGGAGGCGCTTAGAGGGCGTTCGAGAAACACTCCTTCCGCGCCGGGCACCATTTCTTGGATCTGCAGTTCCGTCGCGCGTCGCAGGTACAGCGCGAGGCTTAAGGCGACTCCGACCAACACGGCGTACTCCAGCGGAATCGTCAGCGTTGCCAGAAAAGTAACCAATAGAACTGCGGCATCTCCGCGACTAGTTTTCACGGCGCGTCGAATGTATCGCCAGTCGACAAGACCAAAGGCGACGAACAGTAGTACTCCCGCGATAGCAGCCATCGGTATGTACCTCGCGGCGTCGGCGAACAGCACGAGGACCACTGCAACGAAGCCAGCGTTAACAAGGTTAGCGATCAGAGTTTTGCCACCCGATGATTCGTTCAACGCCGAACGAGAGACGCTCGTCGAACCCGGAATGCACCCCACAAACGCGGTCAGCGCGTTAGTGATGCCTTGCCCAAACAAGTCTTGATTGCTGTTGATCGGGTGGTCGGTCCGTTCGGCCAGAATTTTGGCAATCGCGTGTGTTTCGATAGCGCCGAGCAGAGCGAGTGCAAGTCCGGCGGGAATCAAACGCTCGAGCATCCCTGGATCTAGTTGGGGAGAGGGCCAGGATTCGGGCCATACCGGCAGCGCGCCCAACAAATTCAGGTCTTCGCCAGTCCAGCCGACTAACGCGACGAGTAACGCTCCTACGACAACGGCGATGAGCGGTCCCGGGACCTTGCGAGAAATTAATCGTCCGACGACGACGATTGCCAACGCCATGCCGCCAACAGCGAGCGCAATCGGATTTGCCTCCGCAGCGCCTCGAAAAATTTGTTGGCAGATACCAATCAGTCCCGGCAAGTCACTCGGTTGGCGGTGCGTCGCGAAGCCGAGAAACGGCCCGAGTTGTTTCGCAAAAATCAAAACGCCGGCACCTGCCGTAAACCCAACCACAGCGGATCGACTTACGTAACGCGACAACTGCCCGAACTGCAGAACAGCCATTGCCAGTTGGAAAATGCCCTTCATCAAAGTGAGGGTGACCACGAGCGTCAAGTAAGCTGCTTCATCTCCCGGCGACAACAAACGCGTGGCGATTGATGCAACCACGAGGCTTTGCGAGTTGACCGGACCGAGGCTCAACAGCGGATGCGAATTAAATATCGCCCCGATCAACGTTTGGAAAATGAGTGTGTACAGACCGTAGACCGGCGGCACTTCGGCAATGATCGCATAAGCCATCGCTTGTGGAACTGCCACGACACCTACCGACAAGCCAGCGATAACATCGTCGCGAAACGACAAGCTGTTGTAGCCTCGGA
>JBLHLE010000991.1:0-3581 GCA_047620805.1 Pirellulaceae bacterium | reverse complement strand
AAGTGGTGGCCAGAGCTGTCCCGGCAAAGATGAGGCAGGTAATGGCGACCGCGACGACATGGTCCCACGGCAAGCTACCGATACGGACCGTCGCCATAGCTAACGAACAAACCGTCATCAACGAAATCAGGAAGCCCAAGGAGAAACGATGGTCGGGCTTTCCCTTGCCAAGTGGTCCGATCGAGGAGCGAATTACCAACAATGGTACGACTACCATGCCTGCAATAAGCAAAAAGATTCCAATCCACTCCGACAGCGTCGCCTTCCAGACATGCGAGTTTAGAAAGGCGGAGAGCCACACGGCTGCAGTGAGCGTTGTGAAGCGCACCGTCAAACCTTCCACGCCCATGCCTACCCATATCGCCGCCAGCGTCAGTTGGGAGAGTGAAATGCCTAACGATACTGCGGAATAGACATTGGGAGTGGCGATTTCCCTCGCCCATACAAAGAACTGATATTGCCAAACGGCAAGCAGCGCAAGTAGCAGCGAGAAAAGAAGATGCTTCGGTTTCATGATCTCTATTGTGATTTGGAACCACCGCAATAAAACGGATGTGAAACCTATGTGGTTGCAATAACGAGGGTTGGGCCACACAATATATCGATTCTGACGATCGTTCCGCGCAGTTAGTGAGCAAGGAAACAAGGGAGAAAAAGTGTCCGACTCAGTGTTGCAAGCAATCGTGACGTGCATGGGCCAACCAGTTGCGGGGAATCCGACTCAATTCATGATGGAGCGTGCATTTCAAGCCGCCGGTTTGGACTGGCGATACTTGACCCTCGAGATTCCCCCGCAACATCTGGCCGATGCAATGCGGGGAATGCGCGTGATGGGATTCCAGGGGGGTAATTTCACCATCCCGCATAAGGTGGCAGTGATTGAATACTTGGATGGACTCAGCGAAGCCGCCGAGCTGATGGGGGCGGTAAACTGCGTCAATCGAGTCGATGGCAAATTGATTGGTGAGAACACCGATGGAAAGGGGTTCGTGCAGTCGCTTAGCGATGTGCTCGATCCAACCGGCAAGAATGTTGTCATTGTCGGTGCAGGTGGAGCGGCGCGAGCCATCGCGGTCGAATTGGGTTTGTCCAAAGTGGCGGCTATCACGGTCGTTAATCGTTCCGCTGAGCGCGGGGAAGAACTCACGAAATTACTCAGCGAACGGGTCAAAGTCCCCGCAACCTTCGTGCAACTTAGCGGTCACTACGAAATACCCGCAGGCACGGATATCGTCATTAACGCAACTTCGATCGGTTTGGGAGATCCCGATACTCGTGTCCCAGTAATCAAGTCGTCGTTGAAATCGTCGATGGTTGCCGCCGATGTTATCTTCAACCCACCCGATACTCAGTTTCTTCGCGAAGCCAAATCGCAAGGTTGTACTACGTTGGACGGACTTGGCATGCTCGTCAATCAAGCGGTGATCGGATTCAAAATCTGGACGGGCGTTGACCCTGATCCGGCAGTAATGCGAGAAGCACTGGAAGAATATCTCGAACTCTAAATCCAGTTGTATAGTTGCCCAAAAGCAGTGCTATGTAGCGCAAGTATCAAAAGCCCATGAAACCTGGCCTCGAAGTTGGACATCAAGCGAGATTGAACCGCATCGTCGATGCCTCTCAGTCGATTACCTTAGGCACGTCGATATCGGCGACTGTTTTTGCCACGCCGTCAATGATTCATTTAATGGAATACACGGCAACGAAGGTCCTGGCTCCATACCTCGACGAAGGCGAGTCGTCCGTGGGAATCGATGTTAACGTCGAGCATACAGCAGCGACGCCAGTGGGTTCGGACGTGTGGGCGATTGCTACAGTCACGGCTATTGAGAAGAACGTGATTTCGTTCGACGTGGAAGCCTTTGACGGCGCGGGAAAAATAGGCCGTGGCAAGCATCGCCGAGCTATCATTGGGATGGAGAAATTCGCCGAACGACTGAAGAAGAAACAAGTCCAGCTTGAAGGCGGTTCGGTATCCTTTGACTTGCCTAACTTCGAGACGTTGGAGACACAGCGTCAGGGCGGGATACTTTATCTGACGCTCAATCGCCCGCAAAAACGCAATGCAATTAACGCTGCGATGACGACAGAGCTCGAGGCACTGACGCGGTGGTTGCAGAACAGCAATACGCGAGTCGTCGTGATCAAGGGAGCAGATGGTACGTTTTCTGCCGGCGACGACGTTGCGGACCTGCAGTTGTTGACTACGGAGGAATGTCGCCGACTTAGTTTGCGACGGGGGCGTCTCTATCAGACTTGGATGTACTTGCCGCAAGTTCTGATCGCTAGTATCGACGGGCTTGCGTACGGTGGCGGTTTTGTGTGCGCAGCGGCATGCGATCTGCGAATCGCGACACACAACACGCTGTTCGCGTTGCCCGAAGTGAAGCTCGGTTGGCCGCCGAACTACGGCATGGCTCGGGTGGCAGAGTTGTTGGGAGCTGCTCGCGCAACGGAACTTGCACTCACCGCCGAAGCAATCACCTCTCGACGCGCGGAACAAATTGGCTTCGTCAACAAAGTCGTTTCAGCCTCGCAACTCGACGCCGAAACGCAACAACTTGCCGATCACATCATCACCCTGCCCGTGACGGCGATATCTGAGGCTAAGAAGCTTATCGCTGCTCAGTCCAACTCCACTATGGTAGACGCTTTGGGCGCTACTGCATTTGAAAAATGCTTGGAGACCAGCGACGCGAAGGCGCGGGTCGACGCGTTCTTGAACCGCGGCCCGTGAACGATCAACGTCTTTACTGCTGTGTCTTTACTGCTGTGGCACGTTCAATTGAGTGCCGAGCCAATTGACGGCGTTATGGATGACCTGCATTGGCAGCTTTTCGGTGAACACTGCGTGAGTTTCATGTCCCGGCCGAAAGTAGAATACTTTGCCTTTGCCTAGATTCCACAACGCACCGCTGCGAAAGCGCTCTCCCGCTTCCCAGTTCTCTTCAAAGATGACGGCGTCGGGAGCAGGCACATGGAACGGCTCGTCATACATTTCGGTATGTGGAAGAGTGAATTTCTGCGGAATGCCGTTGGCGATCGGGTGGTTGGGTTTCATCGTCGTGATTTCGCTCGGCTTACCGTGGTTGCGGTAAGCGGGGAAGCAGCAGTTAGGGCGTGTCATGGTCAAGATGGTAACGCCGTCGACAATCTTCGTAGAGATCACTTTGGGGCTGAGTTCGGCATCTCGATTGGGTGGTCGACGTTGGATCTCGCCAACCCATTCTACTTTGGTATTGGCACGCTGATTGGCAGGTAGGGCGGCGATTGCGTCGTCGGCAGCACGCTCGTGCATCGCCATTACGAACGGTGTTGCCCAGTGAGCGGAATGCAAGGCAAGCAACGCCATCTTGCCGTCCTTTACCCGCTTTATGATCTTCGTAACTTCTTCAGGTTTTACTTGCGCATTGCGGACGTGTCCCCACCAAACCAGGACGTCGCAATCGTTCATGACATCGTCGCTCAGTCCCTTCTGTGGGTGGTCGATCGAAACGGAATTGACTTCCAGACCCGCTTGCCGTTTGAGGTAATCGGCGATGTATTGCCCCAGAAAAACTGGATAAGCCTTTTTTTGTGCT
>JBLHLE010000990.1:0-3581 GCA_047620805.1 Pirellulaceae bacterium | reverse complement strand
GTGTCGCCTCCCCAACGCAAAGCGCACGGGAGGCGGAGCTCCGCTTCCAGATGGGGTCGCACTCGTGTCTGTTCAAAGACCACAAACACGGCTGAGACTTCGACCAGGCGACCGCCGCCTCACGGCTTTCGACATTTCACTTCGGATTTGCGAAGTACACAACACCCTTAACTTTGGTCAGTCGACGATATACTTTGTCGCTGCAGGTGACGTAAAGGTACTTCCTATCGGGTCCACCGAATGTTGCATTCGACAAGAATTTATTCTGCGGCTTGGCAATCACGCAGCCTAAGCGTCCAGTCGGATCGAACATCTGTAACCCCGCGTACGTTGCTACGTAGAGTCGTCCGTTCATATCGACGGCCATACCATCCGAACCGGGCTTGTCTTTGCCCGACGGCAGAAACAGTGGTTGGTAATACCTCTCGCCGAACGCCAGACTCCCATCTTTTTCAATGCGATAGGTCCACAGATGCGGCTCGTTGCTGTCGGTTACCACCAATGTCCCTTCATCGCGCCAGAGAATCACTCCATTGGGCCGGAAGCCCTTGGCGACGACCCGTTTTTCTCCATTACTTGGCACGTACCAAACTTGATTGTGCTCGCGATCAGTGAAGTAAACACCCAAGTCCGATGTGACGACAAGATCGTTGCTGCTGACGTCATCCGCTATTGTCTCGTACGTTCCGTCTTGGGCGTATGCAACAATCTTGCGATCTCCATTGCGGCAACCGTACAGTCGACCGTCATTGCCAAACATCAATCCATTCGTGGCAGCCGTGTTCTCTGCGAACAAGCTCACTTTGCCATTGCTGGCAATCTTGAAAATCTTGTTTTCGCTGACGTCGGTGAAGTAAACATTGCCGTCCGCATCAACTGCGGGCCCCTCTGTAAAGGTGTGTCCAGAACTAACCAGTTGCCAACCTTCACCAGGCAAGAGCACTTGCGTAATAGACACGTCTTGCGATTGCACGGTGCCACCCGAGGACAGCAATGTTAACACCACGAAAACACAATATTTGAACTGCAGCATAGTCATTGTGACACTCGCTCTTTTGGAATACTCAAACTCACTTCGTTTCGTCAAGCTTCGTTTCGTCAAGCTTTGTCGCACTGTAACCCCGCCACAGCCAGCGGAGAGATTCTGGCAACAGCGCTCCGCCATGTCGCCGATTGTGTCCGCCATCACCGAACACAAACTGATAGTCGTAGTGTGCGAACTTCAACGCAGCTGCCATCTGCTGATTGGAGATTGGCCAATTGCCGTGCAAGTTGTCGAGATCATTTGAACCCTCTTGCAGAAAGACTCGAATCGGCTTCGGTTCGGTCTTGCGAATCAACGCTGGATAGACGTGTCCACCTCGAATGTTTGTAAAGCTACCGACGTGACTGAGGACCTTTCGAAAGTAGTCCGGTCGCTCCCAGGCAGCAGTCCAAGCGCAAATACCACCCGAGCTAATGCCGCAGATCGCGCGACCATCTGGATCGTCGGTTAAATTGTAATTCTCACCGACAAACGGAAGAATCTCTTCAATTAAGAAACGAGCGTACTGGTCGCTCAGCGTGTCGTACTCGAAGCTACGATTGAGGCGCGGCGCTTGTCCTGGCTTGGCGGGAGGAATCGTACCAGGGTTTAAGAATATGCCGATCGTGACGGGCATTTCACCTTTGTGAATAAGGTTGTCAAACACGATCGGAACCGGCGACTCCCCCTTCTTGTCAACGTAGCCTCGACCATCCTGAAAAATCATTACACACGCGGGAGTGTCCGCTTCGTATTGTGCTGGAATGTACAGCCAGTAGTCTCGCTCCGTACCGGGAAAAACTTTCTTGCTCGTCCACTTACCTGCGACTATCTCTCCCTGCGGCACGCCTTCCTGGACCTTCGCAGCGGGTCCCAACTTGTAATCGTCCGCCGAATCAGCGATCCCAATTGTTCCGACCAGAACCAAAAACATCAACAAGAAACGTACGCAAAGTTGGCTCATTTTTCTCTTCCTCAAGACCTTCAATTCATGTCAACAAACTCGGTTTTCGATGAGGACGGTCAGCATACCATACTAGGACACTGGAATTGAGTGAAGCCGATATTCTTGCGGTTTTCTAGCGCTCTAAATTTTCGATTCTGCTAAACTTGAACAGTCGTATTAAGCTGCGACATTTTTCTTTTCATCTCATCTGAAAATTACATCTTACTCCTCAAAGGAAAACCGTATGATCGCTCCTTTGCGAAAGATGGATAACAGGCGACTGAACGACTTGATCGTTCAGGCTACGGAAGTCATCGAAGGGCAGCCCGGGTTCTGGCACGTACGTTACGGACAGCGTGAAATCTGGATCATTACGGACGAGACACACGATCGAATGCGCGTCATGACGCCGATTATGGAAGAGGCGAATCTGACACAAGAAGATTTTCGCATTCTGCTACTCGCCAACTTCGACCGCGCGCTAGATGCCAAGTACGCCATCTCCCAAGGAGCGCTGTGGTCGATATTCGTGCACCCGCTTGAAGACCTTAGTGGAGATCTATTTCTCAACGCGATTCATCAAGTTCACACGCTCGCCGACAACTACGGCACCACGTACACGAGTACGGATCTGGCGTTCCATTCAGGTGATGACTAGACGTTGCAGGAAATGACAAAAGTCAAACTGCAGTTGATGGGAAAGTAGCAGACCTCGCCAGACTAGCTCCGCCCGAAATAACGCTCGACTAGCCAGTCCTCTTGAGGTGGAGTCCAAAGCGTCACGACAATCGTCATCGTCGCCGACGCCACCACCCCAAAGATAAACGGGTGCAGCAACGCGATGTAACCGGCTCGCGCCAGTTGGTCCGCGACGATGAATGCGGTCAGACCGCTCAACATACCCCAGAGCATCCCATGACGATTCATCCTCCGCCAAAACAGAGTTGCCAAACTGGGGACCATCAGCGCAGCAACGCTGCCACCGACGTGGAATATCACGAGATCAATCAAAAAGTCGGGAGGATTAATGGCCAATGCAAAGGCGATTACGCCAATACCGGCGGTTACGACATAAGTAAACGTCTTCATCCCACTTTCCGAAAGCTTCAGATTAAACGACTTTTGGCCGAGGTCGCGAACGACAGCGCCGCTGACGATCAACAGAGCTGAATCGACAGTCGACATGACTGCGGCAAACGGAGCCGCGATTAAGATCCCAGCGAGCCATCCCGGAGCAACCAACTGCGCAAGTACCGGCACGGCGTCGTCGGAGTTTCCGGGCGCCAAGTTGATACCTAGACTGTGAGCGCAATTCATAGTGATCAAACTACTGCCGTACATCAACATCACGTACGGTGCCAAAATGATCAAGGCGCGGCGCAATGCCTTCGTATCTTTGAACGAGAGCATTCGCGAAACGGTCGTCGGCATCATCAGCGACCCCAGCGAACGGAGCATGAAGAACGAGATCCCCATACCGATCACGAGCCATTCGGATTTCAACGACTCAAGAACCGGCACGACTCCTGTTTCCTTATGGTCGCTGAAGATCTTTTTGTCAATTTTGCGAGGCCCAGGTGGATACAGGTACGTATGGCGAGGAGTCGGCTC
>JBLHLE010000989.1:0-3581 GCA_047620805.1 Pirellulaceae bacterium | reverse complement strand
GTGGCCATGAAATCGGCGACGGTCGGACGTGGAGTTTCATTGATGCGAACCAGCGCCTTGCTGCCACACTTGGGACAGCGTCCTCGCCAATCGTCATTGTCTTGCCGCTCTCGCTCATCGTTCTCTTGTTGATCATCGAGTGGCTCTTCCGTCGTCGCTTCAAGTTGCTGGCGAATGCTCGCCAGCGACGCTTTGCGTTTGACGGGCGCGAGAAAGCCGTAGGATCGGACGTGTGGCATGTTCTTGGGCAGCACGTGCGAAAGAAATCTCTCCAGGAACTCCACGCCAGTAAGTCGAGCCAGCTTGTTTCTGTCGTGATCGCGACGGTCCTTGTAGCGGAATGTGACATGGCCGTCGTCAATCGAAACCAAACGGTGGTTGCTCATCACCATCCCACTGGCATACCGCGCCAGATATTTGACGACCCGCTCCGCTTGTTCGTCCGCAGTTGCCGTCTTGCTGCAGCATTTCGACGCGACGGGTTCCTGCTGGGTTTGCGATTGATGCTGCTGGGTGACCGACTCCGCGTGGACGATCCATACTCGCTGCTCTAGCCCGGATTATTCGTAACCCGACGCGTAAGCGAGGAAATCCGGCGAGTTTCCTCGCTTACGCGTCGGGTTACTATTGCGCCGTGTTTTGGGAAAGTTGGCGACAAACTCATGTCCACAAACGACTTGCAATGAGCTAAGTTCTACTCATGAATAATCCGGGCTAGTCGTCTCATCCATCGTCGGAACTCAGCAGGAATCGTTAAGTGCGCCAGATCATCGCGCAGCAACAGTCGTCCCTCGTCATAGCGCTTTTGCACTTCCTTCAAAAAGCCCTGGCGAAACTCGCTCATCAACCATCGCTTCGGCAAGAACGTCGCTGGTGGCAAGCTGACCCAACGATCGTCTTCGAGAGAAAGACCCCCTCCAGGAACAAGGCAATGGACGTGAGGATGTCGATTCAATTGTTGTCCCCACGAATGCAGTACCACCGTCGCACCCATCAGGGCTTCTAGCGCACTCCACCGCTTGCCGACTTCGACGATCGCGCGTCCCGCCTGGCGGCAGAGCGTATGGTAGACCGTGTAGGGATTGTCGATCGACAGCTGCGCCAGTTCATCGGGCAACGTGAACACCACATGAAAGTCACGGCCGACTCGCACTTTAGGCAATCTGGGCCATCGCGGCAATCCGATATTGATTAAACAATAGGCTTTCCATCAGCGGACTTGTCCGCCGCCTTTCAGGAAGGAGAGCGAAGAAATGTTGGAGTCCATTGGAGAAGATGTTGGTTCGATTCTTAGCTGCTTTCAGGATCTGGAAGATCCTCGTAGTTCCGTAAATCGAAAACATTTGTTGGGCGATCTCGTTGTGATCTCCATCTGCGCCGTGATTGCTGGAGCCGATGGGCCCAAAGCGATGGGCGTCTGGGCCGCTTCGAATGAGGCGTGGTTGAAACAACATCTTGAATTGCCTCAAGGAATCCCCTCGCATGATACCATCGGGCGTCTGCTGGCATTGCTCAAGCCGACCGCCTTCCAAAGCTGTTTTCAGAATTGGATTCGCACGTTGGGTACACCGGACGCGCTGTCTGCCGACGAGACTGCACGTGGGAAACAGGAAGTGATCGCCATCGACGGCAAGGCGCTGCGACGTTCCCACGATCGCAAACACAATCTCGGAGCGTTGTTTCTGGTGAGCGCTTGGTCGGTCGAGCGTGGTGTCAGCCTGGGGCAACTGGCGACCGAAGAAAAGTCGAACGAAATCACCGCGATTCCGGAGCTAATCGATCACATTGATGTGTCCGGTGCGATCGTCACGATTGACGCGGCGGGCTGCCAAAAAAACATAGCTGCCAAGATTGTCGACGGTGGTGGTGATTACGTTTTGTCGTTGAAAGGCAACCAAGGCAATCTTCACAAAGCGGTGGAATGTTGGATCACGGAACAAATCGCAAACGAGTTTGCGAATGTGAAAGTGCGAAAACATCAGCAGGCCGTGAAAGGCCATGGCCGTGTGGATGAGTTGACTTATTATCAATTCGAAGCACCGAAGACGCTTCCCGGTTTTTCGAATTGGAAACAGCTTCGTACGATTGGTGTTGCGATTCGGGTGAGTACGACGGGTGACAAAGTGACTCGCGAAGTACGCTATTTCATCAGTTCGCTTCGTCTTGGCGTGAAATGTTTTGCGGGTGCCGTGCGCGGACACTGGGGCATCGAAAACACGTTGCACTGGTGCCTTGATGTGACGTTCCGCGAAGACGAAAGTCGCCTGCGAGATCGACATGCGGCTGACAATGTTGCTTGGTTGAAACGATTCGCCATCAGCCTACTCAAGCAATGCACCGACAAAGAAAGTATCGCCATGAGGCGTCGCATGGCCGGTTGGAACACCGATTAGCTGGCCCGTTTCCTTGGACTACAAAGGACTTAGTGTGCGTTTGCCGTGGCTACAAGGACGGGCAGGAGAAAATCAAAAAACAGGCCCAACGCTTTCGAATCTATGCCTTTGATGATCAAGGGCGTGTTGTTCGCGAAGTGACCGGTGGCAAAGATACGATCACCTGGACGGTGAAACTGGCCAACACAAAAGCGGCCTGGTACGAATTCAATAATCCGCTCGATATGGGAGAGTTTGTACGCGCCATTCCAGGGAAATTGCGGAACAACTTTTTCGTTGGGAAGGAGCGCGAGTGCTTAGAAATCGCGCCGGATGAAGTCAGCATTACCGGCAACGGCACCAATGCAGCCGGAAAAGATTCAAAGTATGAAATGGCTGACGTGTTCTGGCGTCCGCCTAATGAGGTGAAGGTTACGCTAGGTCGGTTGGAAACAGATAATCAGGGTCGGTTAGTTGTCGTGCCAGGTGGCGGTGCAGGTGCGCCAGCACCTCCCGGTACGCCTATCGATAACTTCGCAGATAACGATGGTTGGTACGACGACTGGGCAGACGGCTGGGTCAAGGCAGAGGTCACACTTGAAGACGGTTCGAAAGTTGAGGTCGACCCCGCGTGGGTGGCCTGCTGTGGTCCCGATTTCGCACCCGAGATACTACCCTTCGTCACTCTTTACGACGTCGTTCGCGATGTCATGGTGAACGGCAAGAAAAAGCCGCTGGAAGAAATGCCCAGTGGCAGGCTTTCTTTCCGTGGCGAGATCTATCCATTTTTCCGACGGCTAGGCTTAATGGAATGGGTTTCGGCAGCTTCCGACTTGAGAGAGGGTTGGATCCAAACTGGCGATTTTCTTGACCCGCAGTATATGAAAAAGCTCGCCGATCCCAGTCCGGCCAATCAAGCCTTCCGCGAGAAAGTGTTTCAGCAGTTTCGCCACCCCGATGAATACAAGTTCTATGAAAACGACGGAGAATTCAAGGAGAAGATTCAGTACAAAATCCCCTACATGCTTGGCAGCGGTGTTAATTACGACTTTAGCCCCGCACACTGGTTTGCTATGCCCAAGTTATGTTTCGATATCCTCGAGCAATGGTCCAAGGGTAACTTCGTAGACGACTTGGATGTCGTCACGGCGGCGGAAAAGACGGGAAAATTTGAGGACGTACCGTTAGGCCAGCAGCCGATGGCGCTGA
>JBLHLE010000988.1:0-3582 GCA_047620805.1 Pirellulaceae bacterium | reverse complement strand
GAAGAATCTCGCCAGATGCAATTACCGTTGCTCGACATCATCGTCATGCTCATCTATCTCGCCGGTGTCGTGGCATTCGGCTGTTGGTTTGTTCGGCGAACTGGCGACAAAGATCATTTTGTTGCTGCGGGCGGATCGCTTCCTGGCTGGGCGGTTGGACTATCCATTTTCGGCACCTACCTTTCCAGCAACACATTCTTGGGAGTCCCAGGGAAAGCCTACGGTAGTAACTGGAATGCGTTTGTCTTCAGCCTTTCGCTTCCAATTGCGGCATTCATTGCCGTGAAGTACTTCGTGCCGTTTTATCGAAACTCGAAACAGATATCAGCCTACCATCATCTCGAGGAGCGGTTTGGCCCCTGGGCGCGGTCTTATGGCGTCGGTTGTTACTTGCTGACACAAATCGCTCGCATGGCGTCCATTCTGTTCGGTGTTGCGTTAGGCCTAAGCGCTTTGACGGGTTGGGACCTTCACTGGATCATTATCGCCACGGGGGTTCTTGTTACTTTCTACACTTTGATGGGTGGGATTGAAGCCGTTATCTGGACGGATGTCGTACAAAGTGTCGTGTTGATGGCGGGGGCCATCGCCATTCTGATCGTGGCCATGTCAACAATGCCCGTTGCCCTGCCAGAAGCTTACGGCTTCGCGAATGAGGCGGGCAAGTTTTCACTCGGCGAGGCGTCACTGGACTTTACACAGCCCACCATCCTCGTCGTATTCCTTTTCGGCATTTTTATTAACTTGACAAACTTTGGTATCGATCAGAGTTTCGTGCAGCGTTATCACACTGCATCGTCGGAGGCAGCTGCAGGCCGATCGGTATGGTTCGGCGCGTTGCTCTACATCCCGATCGCGGGTTTGTTCTTCTTTATCGGCACAACGCTGTTCGCTTACTATCAGCACGATTCTACGTCGCTCAATTCTCTCAAACAGGAAATCGCCGAGCGCAAATTGGGGGAACGTAATGTAGAAGCAACAGCGAGCGCCATCGAGGAAGAAATGGCGACACTCAAGCACTCCGACCTCGGCGACAAAGTCCTCCCGCACTTCATCGTAAACAAACTACCGCCAGGAATTGCCGGACTGTTGATCGCCGCCATCTTTGCTGCTGCAATGAGCTCAATTGACACCTCTTTGAATAGTTCCGCTACCGTATCGCTGGAAGATATCTGGCGGCGTTACGTGTTCCCGATTGCTCCTCATAACAACGACTTGCACGTGCTCTACGGGGCGACAATAATTTGGGGACTGATTGGCACTGGCGCCGGCTTGGCCATGATTGGTGTGAAGAGCGTACTGGATGCGTGGTGGATGTTGTCAGGAGTGTTCGCGGGCGGGCAGCTCGGCTTATTCCTCCTGGGCTTCACAAGTAAACGAGTCGGCAGTATGGCAGCTGGCTTCGCCGTCATCATTGGAACGCCACTTATCCTGTGGCTCACGCTATCCACCAACTCCGATTATTGGCCCACAGAATGGTCGGCGTACCAGTCACCTCTACACGGCAACATGGTCGTCGTTATTGGAACGATAACGATCATTGTTCTAGGGGCCGCACTAAGCATTCTGTTACCGAAGCGTTGAATGGGAACGGCGGCACGCCGCAAAGTAAGAACACATCTAGCTGTTCAGCATCTTCTCGACGGCACTCATTCCCGTCATTCCAACTTCAATGCCCATCTGTTTTGCCGCTTCGCTTACGGCCACGATCTTGGCGTCGTAAAGATCCTCGGGCGTGCGCAACGGATGCTCCGGAGTTCCCTTGGCGATGGCGAATGCCATATTAAATTCATTGGCACAGTTGATGTCGTAAATCCCACACCCGACGACGCCGCGCCGAGTGTGAATCGCACAGTACTGTCCGCCGGTCCATTGATAAGCCGCACCGATCACCTCGCCATGCGGAGTTGAAAGGGTGGTCAACGTGGCATCTGGTAAAGTCATATCGCGACAGCTCCTAAAAGTTCGGGCGTTCTGAAGTCCTGAATCCTCCATAGTTTACAGCATCTCAGCTGGAAGTCACCGTCCTTCCCGACGCGGTCGCTTTGGGCAAACTCGCTGCCGGCGGCGGGCTTCTTGGTTGCGACAGTTGGCGTGACTACAATGGTGCCATTAGTTTAACCCGGATTATTCATGAAGATCGCAGTAGATCGCTCGTGAATAATCCGGGTTTAATGCAACAAAGAGGCACAAAAGGTAGGAGTGACGACAATGCTACGCGCTTTAACATCTGGATTACTCGTCCTGGCCATGATGACAGGAATGTCGACGGCAGAAGAGAAAACGAAACTCAAAGGACTTTTGATTTGTGGCGGTTGCTGCCACGATTACACCAAACAAAAGCTGATCGTCACGGAAGGAATCAGTCAGCGCGTCAGTATTTCGTGGGACATTATCCAAGGCGGTGGCGGGCGTAACGAGAAGCTCGAGATCTACGGCAAGAAGGACTGGTCGAAGGGCTACGACATCGTCGTCCACAACGAATGCTACGGTGGAGTTGAAGACGTGAAGTTTGTCGAGAACATCGTCAAGGGCCACACCGAAACGGGCATTCCCGCAATCGTAATTCACTGTTCAATGCATACTTACCGAGCGGCACAAACGGACGAATGGCGGAAATTCTTAGGGGTTACTTCCCGTCGCCACGAGAAGGGTGGGCGGCAACTAGACGTCACACTCAAGGCCAAAGATCATCCGATCATGAATGGCTTCCCAGCGAAATGGAAAACGCCCAACGGCGAACTTTATGTAATCGAAAACGTCTGGCCGAAGTGCACTGTTTTGGCGACAGCATACGGCGAAGACACCAAGATGGATCAACCTGTAGTCTGGGCGAACCAATACGGCAAAGCCAAAATATTCGGCACCACTCTCGGTCACCACAACGAAACCATGCTCGACGAAGTTTGGCTCGACATGGTATCGCGCGGAGTCCTGTGGTCTCTCGACAAGCTCGGCGCAGACGGCAAGCCAATAGCTGGCTACGAAGGGACTGGCAAAGCACCTTTCAGCTTCGACAAGACAGACGGTCCCAAGCCAACTCCTGCCAAAAAGTAGGTAGTGGGAAATTCGAGTCTCTTACCTCGCGTACGAAGAACGCAATTTCGCGGAGCGAAAGGCGACTATGCGTCTGCAACACCCGAGCGGTGCCCCTTATTCGCTCAGGGCCAACATCTCTTGCGCCTTCTTGGCATCGCAGTCGGAGATGCAATGGAGCTCCGTTGATAGCAGGGCGTCTAGCTGCGACTCGGGAGGTAGCTCGAGGTACACATCCTCCCCTTCGATCTTCACGGGGAAAACTTTGATTGAAAATTCTTCACCAGTGATCGACTCACCCGTCTTCAGTGAGAATGGTTTCTTATGTAATGGACAGGCAACCTTTGGCTCGCCTTGAGCGCTGCCGATGATGCCTCGCGATAATACAAACGCGTTCTTGTGCGGACACATGTTTTGGCAAGCGTACCATTCGCCGCGGCTGGCAAAATTGTAAACGGCGATCTGCACCTTACCGTATTTAATTGTGGACCCGCCATCCTTCGGGAAATCGCTTAACAATCCGACTCGGACCCAGTCCTTCTGTGG
>JBLHLE010000987.1:0-3588 GCA_047620805.1 Pirellulaceae bacterium | reverse complement strand
GAACAACGCGAATACGTTCGCAATCTTCGAGCCGGTTGGCTGAAGAGGACCGACAGACCGATCATCATTTTCGAGAATTATCCATTTACCGGACGCGGAACGTATCTGCCCGGATTCGTCGCGAAGACGATCGGCGAAAGTATTAACGCGACCAAGGGCGTCTCGCGCGGTGAAGACATCTGGCTGAGCTTTCCACGCACTCATGACGATCCGAACATCGGCTTCGATCACTTCCAGGTTTACTTCACCGCTAGGATGTGGTGGGGCGGCAAGGAAGCGGATGTCGAGGCGATGCTGGATGAATACTGCCGCCTGTTTTACGGGCCAGCGGGACCCAAGATGAAGACGTTCTTCGATTACTGCGAGGCTAACTATCAGGCGATGGAGAGCGACAAGGAGAAGATCGACACCGTGCTGGAAATCTTGGCCGCCGCCAAAGCGAGCGTGGCACCGGATTCGATCCAGGGACGACGGCTTGCGCTGATTGACGGGTTTCTCGACGCGCTGCGAAGCAAGGCCGGGCAACTCGGGCAGCAGCGAGGACTGGTTGCGAAGTTGCGGACGGTTCGGGAACCGAAAGAGCCGATCGTTATCGACGGCAAGTTAAACGAACCTTATTGGCGAGACTGTCTCAGCGCCTCGACCGGGAGTTTGCGGGAGTTACAGACTGGCGCTCAACCGGTCTTCGGCACAACGATCAAGGCCGGCTGGGACCGAAGCGGGCAGCATCTCTATTTTGGTATTCGCTGCGAGGACCGCCTCGGCGAGCCGTTGAACATCACGACAACGAAAAACGAGGACCCGTCGATCTGGTATGGCGACGCCGTCGAGATCGAACTCGATACCGACTCGCACGGCTACTACCAAATCGCCGTCAATCCAGCGGGTGCGCTGGTCGACCTGGATCGTGGCGCTGACAAGAGTTCGCAGTTCCGCTGGGAATCGCAGGCCGAAGTCGCGACCCACATCGCTAAGGATCATTGGACTGTCGAAATCCGCATCCCCGTGACCGATGACGAGAACGATCCACTCAATCAGGTCATCGGCCGCAAGCCCTCGCGGAGTCTTCCCTGGCACTTCAACGTCTGCCGTCAGCGGATTCGCGAGCACGGCTCGGAGCACTCCGCGTTCTCGCCGACGGGCACGGCCGGATTCCACGTGCCGAACAAATTTGCCTACCTCTACGACGGGAAATCGCACGCGTTCGACGTCGACGAAACCATCACCGATTTTCTCATCGAATCCACCCCGGCTGCGAAACTCATGAGCGGCCGGAAATACGACGAAGCGTTGGCAGCCTTCGTTGCCTTGTCACAGCGTGAGAAGACAACGGACTACCAGAAATCACACGCACTCTCGCAGGCAGCGATATGCGCCCGGCTGGGAAAACACTTCGAACGAGCGACCGAACTGGCCAGCCAGATCCCGCTCGAAGCCATCGCGAAGACCGTTCAGATGGAAAACCTTCTCGGTGAGCGTAAGTGGGACGCGGTCATCGAACAGTTCGGCAACGAGGATATCTCTACGTGGCCGTTCACGCAGATCGGAGCGGCGGCGTTCGCACGAGGACGGGCTTACGACGGCCAGAAACTCGGTGATAAGGCGGATGCCGATTTTCGTCTGGCGCTGGAATTCACATCCGACTCACGAGTGCGAATGAGCATCCTCCGCACCATGGGCCACAACCGCGAAACGGTCCTCAAAGACGATGATCTGGCACTGGAAACTTACCGCGCGATCGCCAGTTCGAAGACCAACACCGGAAGCGCCGAGTACTTCACTGGTCTCCAGGGAGCCGCCCGCCTCCTGACTCGACGCCGCGACTACTCCGAAGCGCTGAAGGTGCTGGATCTCGTCGATGCCGAAAAGCTCGGCGGAAGCTGGCGAGGCTCCATGCGACTGTCCCGCGGCCAGACACTTGAGGCAGCAGGTCGCAAGGCTGACGCCCTGAAGTCTTACCGCGATGTGGTGGCGGATGAATCCGCGTTGGAGCCACAACGGCGAACGGCCGAGAAAGCGGCTGCGGCATTGGAGTCCGGCAACTGAAACGGGCGCGATCCGCGACTGTCTTGGTTCAGCGTAACTGAACTTAGCGTGGGGTTGGGCGTTCACGTGCAGTCAACAACTGACCGGGCAAGATGGGTTGGCTATTTGGAAAATGGAGGCGCAGGAGGGCCTAACCGTGGGCTGATGAATCGACTGTTCGTCGTCTATTCCCAACGCCGGTCCGACTCGCCGAAGTGGCTGCGAAGCTGACTCGCGAGGTCATCGATTCCACTCGCCGTGCGTAGCCAAATTGACGCACAGCGATTTCGTTCGTTTGTGCGGTGTTCGCGACCGACGCGAGTTACACGATTTACTTCCTGCTCGCGGTTGCATCATCCTCAGCAGATTCGAGAATCTCCAAACCTGCTGAAGCTGGACAACCCGACGCGAGTTCGCTGTCTTGCTTACATGCCGAGGTGAGTTTCACCGACTGCAGTTGGTGAGTCACCGTTTGTGCACGGATTCTACCTCGACCTACCCGCCTACTCCTGCTCCGCCCACAAGACCGGCAAGTCGTTGCGGAGCTTCGCCAAGCTTATCCCCTCCGGCTCGTCCCCATCGAGAATCCTTTCCACGATCTCTGGTGCCAGCGAAGTCAGCCGAAGAAAGCGCCCGACATACGTGCGGTCGACACCATTTGCCGCCGCCAAGTCCTCAAGGCCGGCGTACTCGCCCGATTCAAGTTGCTCTTGCCAGCGATACGCCTTAGTCAAGGCGGAAACGAGCGAGCCATTGGTTTCGCGTTCCGGTGCGGCCTGCCCATCGTCGCCACGAGTGAGCGCCATTTGGCGGCCGTTGCGACGATAGAAATAAGCGATCATGGGCGAGTGGACGCATTGGGCGCAAGTATCACCGATCGACAAGTCAACACCGGTTACCGCCTGCTCTCCATAAACACCCCGTCCCTACGCTGATTTGGTATGAACCGGCACTAAGTTGTTTTCCAGCCGGTATTTAACTTAACACTTTCCTGTCTGCGAGCAGGTGTGAGGAGTGCGAACCTAAAAGAGCTCACACCACCTGACACTAGGGTCAGTGTGAAGTTAAAGCGTTGAGCGATCTTGAGTTACCTTCACCTCGCACCAAATCCTGGGGTATGAAGGGGGGGTAATATAGAAGCGTGTGGATCGCGTTGTTGCCTAAGTGAATGACGCTGTATCACGCCGAAACTCACTTGGCTTGGATTAGAGACCGGGGGCGTTGCGACTGACATTGGAAAGTCCAATCGAAACGCGCCCTTCCGTCCACTTCGATGAATCTCGTTACCTGCATTAACATTAACAAGTCGCGGTAGGAAGAATCGAGATCATGCTGATCCGAGGGCTGGTCGCAATTGGACGCGACTGCGGTGGCGTACTGGGCGCGCGGGCGCAGTGGTCGCGGCGTAAGCGCCCAACAGAACCATTGTTGCCGAGGGTGGTAGTCTGAATCGAGTCTTTTATTTTCGATTCAGGAGGAAGGTTATGTCGGGTTATGCAAGAGGCGCCGCTGCTCGTTCGTTATGGCAGGAGCGTTTGAGTAGTTTCGAGGCCAGTGGGCTTT